>DATAOG010000382.1:0-6977 GCA_036265855.1 Geminicoccaceae bacterium
CCGGACTGGGTCCTGATGTGGGGCTGGGGGGTGATGAACTCGACCGCGATCAAGGAGGCGGCCGCGGTCGGCTATCCGATGGACCACTTCATCGGCGTCTGGTGGTCGGGTGCCGAGCCCGACGTCGAACCGGCCGGCGAAGCCGCCAAGGGCTACAAGGCCGCGACCTTTCACGCGCCCGGCACCAACTTCCCGGTGTTCGACGACATCTTCAAATACGTCTACGACAAGGGGCTCGGCAAAGGCGAGCGCGACAAGGTCGGCGAGGTCCTGTACAACCGCGGCGTCGTCAACGCGATGATCGTGGTCGAGGCGATCCGCACCGCCCAGGGCATCCACGGCCAGCAGCCGCTGACCGGCGAGCAGGTGCGCGACGGGCTCGAGCATCTCGACCTCACCGAGGCGCGCCTGACCGAGCTCGGCATGAAGGGCTTCACGCCGCCGATCAAGGACAGCTGCGCCGACCACGAGGGCGACCATGCGCTCCGGATCCAGCAGTGGGACGGCAAGAGCTGGTCGTTCGTCAGCGACTGGATCAAGCCGATGAGGGACGTCGTGCGCCCGATGATCGAGACCTCGGCCGAGGCCTACGCCAAGGAGAAGGGGCTCACACCCCGCAGCTGCGCGAGCTGAGCGCGGCACGTGCTCCGATCGTGAGCGCGGCCGCGCCGGCCGAGGTGACCCTGCGGCCCGGGCCGGACGCGGCCCGGCCGTTGCTGGTCGTCAACAACATCGAGGTCGTCTACGATCGCGTCATCCTGGTGCTGCGCGGCGTCTCGCTGAACGTCGCCGAGCGCGGCGTGGTCGCGCTGCTAGGCGCCAACGGCGCCGGCAAGACCACCACGCTGAAGGCGATCTCCAACCTGCTCCGGGTCGAGCGCGGCGAGGTCACCAAGGGCACGATCGAGCTCGCGGGCGACAACGTCGCGGCGCTGCTGCCAACCGAGCTGGTCCGGCGCGGCGTGGTCCAGGTGATGGAGGGTCGCCACTGTTTCGAGCATCTCACAGTCGAGGAGAACCTGCTGACCGGCGCCTACGTCCGGACCGACGGCCGGGTCGCGCTCGCCGCGGACCTCGAGCTGGTCTACGGCTATTTCCCGCGGCTGAAGGAGCGCCGGCACGCGCAGGCGGGCTACACCTCCGGCGGCGAGCAGCAGATGACCGCGATCGGCCGGGCGCTGATGGCCCGCCCCAAGCTCATTCTGCTGGATGAGCCGTCGATGGGTCTGGCGCCGCAGCTGGTCGAAGAAATTTTCGGGATCGTCGCCAGGCTCAACGCCGAGGCCGGGGTCACCTTCCTGCTGGCCGAGCAGAACACCAACGTCGCGTTGCGCTATGCCAGCTATGGCTACATCCTGGAAAACGGGCGGGTGGTGCTCGACGGCGAGGCGGCGGCTCTGCGGCGCAACGAGGACGTCAAGGAGTTCTACCTCGGCCTGTCCTCGAGCGGCCGCAAGAGCTTCCGCGACATCAAGAGCTACAAGCGGCGCAAGCGTTGGCTTTAGGGTCGTTGACGATGATCGGCAGCCGTCCCCAGGCCAGTCTTGCCCAGCGCACCGGCTCCGCGCTCGCCGACGCGCTGCGCCAGGACCGCCAGAACGAGCCCCTGCCGGCCGACGGTCGGATCCGGGGGATCAGCGATCTTCTGATCGATAGCCTCGCTGACCATCAGCTGCCGGATTCGATCGACCGGACCCGGCTCAAGTCGCCCCAGTCCGCGGCCGCGCTGGCGATCAACAGCTTCCTGCCCTGGCAGCCCGCGCCGGACCAGCTGCCGCTCGGCGGCTGGATCGGCTTCGACGCGGTCCAGTTCGAGGTCCGCTGCCCGACCGGCTTGCGCGGCACGCCGCCCCATCTCGATCTGCTGGCGCTGCGCGAGGGCACCGCGGTCGCGGTCACGGTGCGCTGCATCGAATATCTCAGCCGGCGCAGATCCCCGGTCGCGTCCTCCTATGACCGGCTGCTGGCGGCGACCCCGGCGCTCGAGCCCTGGCGGCGCGTGCTCCAGGAGCTGCGCGAGAGGCCGGGCAGATACCGGCACCTCGATCCGGGCGGTCTGGTCAAGTATGCGCTGGCACTGGGTCGGACCTTTCCGGACCGGTCGACCACCTTGCTCTATCTTTTCTGGGAGCCGCTGAACGCCGAGCAGTTCGAGGAGTTTCGCCGCCATCGGGCGGAGCTCGAGGCGCTCGGCAAGGCGGTCGAGGGCGCGCAGGTCGGGTTGCAGGCCAAGAGCTTCGAGGCCCTCTGGCGGGAATGGGCCGAGCGCGGTCAGCCGGCCTGGCTGGCCGGACACGTCGCCCGGCTGCGCGCCCGCTACCGCGTGACCATCGCGACGTCCGACCGGCGATGACCGGCATTGCGAGGCAACGATGACGGACATCGCGGCGGGCCATTACGATCCGCTCGAGGTGCGCGCGCCCGCCGAGCGGGATGCCGATCTGCTGGCGGCCTTGCCCGGGCTCTTGCGGCATGGGCTCGAGAGGGCACCGGCGCTCGCGGCGCATCTCGCCGGGGTCGATCCGGATCAGATCAGGAGCTTCGCAGCGCTCGCGAGCCTGCCGCCGCTGCGCAAGGACGAGCTCTGCCGGCTGCAGCAGGCGAACCCGCCGCTCGGCGGCCTGAATGCGACTCCGATCGGGCAGCTCGCGAAGATCTTCATGTCGCCGGGGCCGATCTTCGACCCCGAGGGCGCAAGGCCCGACTACTGGCGCTTCGCCCGGGCGCTCTACGCCGCGGGCTTTCGCCGGGGCGATCTGGTCCACAACGCGTTCGCCTATCACCTGACGCCTGCGGGCTCGGTGATCGAGAGCGCGGCGCGCGCGCTCGGTTGCCCGGTGATCCCGGCCGGCACCGGCCGGACCGAGCAGCAGCTGAGCGCGATTGAGCAGCTGCGTCCGGTCGGCTACGCCGGCACGCCGTCCTTCCTCAAGATCCTGCTCGAGCGCGGCCGTGACGAGCACATCGACCTCTCCTGCTTCAGGAAAGCCGTGGTCACCGCCGAAGCCTTGCCCAAAGCACTTGCCGAAGAGTTCAGGCAGGTTTACGGGGTCGATGCCTATCAGAGCTACGGCACCGCCGATCTTGGACTGGTCGCCTACGAGACTCCGGCGCGCGAAGGACTGGTCGTCGACGAGGGCGTGCTGGTCGAGATCGTGCGTCCGGGGACCGGCGACCCGGTCCCGGAGGGCGAAGTTGGTGAGCTGCTCGTGACCACATTCAACCCCGACTACCCGCTGATCCGGTTCGCGACCGGTGATCTTTCGGCGATCATGCCAGGCCAGAGCCCCTGCGGCCGGACCAACCGGCGCCTGCGCGGCTGGCTCGGTCGCGCCGATCAGACGACCAAGGTCAAGGGCATGTTCGTGCACCCGAGCCAGATCGCCGAGATCACCCGGCGCCATCCCGAGGTCGGGCGCGCCCAGTTGGTGGTCGAGCGGGCCGACGGCCTTGACCGGATGACGCTGCGTTGCGAGCTGGCGGCGCCGGCCGAGGGCCTGAAGGCGGCGCTCCAGACCAGCCTGCGCGCCATCACGGGCCTGCGCGGCGGCGTCGAGCTGGTCGCCCCGGGCACGCTCGCCAACGACGGCAAGGTGATCGACGACCGCCGCGAGCTGAGCTGAGCGCCGCCCTGTCCGCCGCGGCCCCGTCGACCGCTCTTCTGACCGCCGACGAGCTGGACTGCGTACGCGGTGGCCGGCAGGTGTTTGCCGGACTGTCGTTCGCGCTGGCCCCGGGCGAGGTTCTGGTCCTGCGCGGCCCGAACGGCAGCGGCAAGTCGAGCCTGCTGCGCCTGCTCGCGGGCTTCTCTGCCCCGGCCGCCGGCCGGCTCGCCTGGGCGGGCGCCCGGGTCGCGGACGACCTCGCGGCGCATCGCGCGCGGCTACACTATGTCGGCCATTCGGATGCCGTGAAGAGCCTGCTGACCGTGCGCGAGAACCTGGCCTTCGCGGCCGCGCTCGGCGGCGCGGGCGCGGCCGGGCTCGAGCGCGCGCTCGCCGGCTTCGATCTCCAGGCGCTGTCGGATCTCCCGGCCCGCTATCTGTCCGCCGGGCAGAAGCGCCGCCTGGCGCTTGCGCGTCTCCTGCTCGGGTCGAGGCCGCTCTGGCTCCTGGACGAGCCGGGCGTCGGCCTGGACGCCGCCAACCGGATGCGGCTGGAGCAGGAGGTCGCCGCGCACCGGGCTGCGGGCGGCCTTGCAGTGCTCGCGACCCATGGCGACGTCGCGGTCGAGAACGCGCTGCAGCTCGAGCTCGCGCCGTGATCCGGGCGTTCTGCGCCCTGATCCGGCGCGATCTCCGGCTCGGGTTGCGGCGGGGCGGCGACAGCCTGCAGCCGCTCTTGTTCTTCGTGCTGGCGCTGAGCCTGTTCCCGCTCGGGGTGGGGCCGGCGCCAGAGGTGCTGGCGCGGATCGGGGTCGGTGTGATCTGGGTCTTGGCGCTGCTCGCGGTCATGCTGAGCCTCGACCGGCTCTACCAGGCGGATGCCGAGGACGGCTCGCTCGAGCTGCTGGTCCAGGGGGTCCTGCCGCTCGAGCTGCTCGCACTCGGCAAGTGCGTGGCGCACTGGCTGACCAGCGGGCTCGTGCTGGTGCTGGTCTCGCCGCTGCTCGCGCTGCTGATGCAGCTGCCCGGCAAGGCGGAGGGCGTTCTGGCGCTGGCGCTGCTGCTCGGCACGCCCACTCTGACGCTCGTCGGCAGCATCGGCGCGGCGCTGCTGATCGGCGCGCGGCGGGGCAGCGTGCTGCTGGCGCTGCTCGTGCTGCCGCTCTACATCCCGGTCCTGATCTTCGGCGTCAGCGCGGTCGAAGGCGAAGTGATGGGGCTCGGCGGCCGGCCGCAGCTCCTGATCCTGGGCGCCATGCTGCTCGCGGCGCTCGCGCTGGCCCCGCTCGCCGCCGCGGCGGCGCTGCGCCTGGCGCTCGAGTGAAGCTCGGCTGACCAGGCGCCGTTCATAAAGCGGCAGCCCACCAAGGGCAGCGCGCTCTCGCGCTGACCCGACCGCGCCGCAGGGTGCCGCTCAGACGCTGGCGTCGGACGCCGCGGGCTCGGTCGTCGATGCCTTGCGCGGCCGGCCCACGGGCCTGCCGGGCCGTCGACCGCGCGCCGGCTTCGGCCGCCCGAGACCGAGCTTCAGAGCGACCTCGCGGCGCTGCTGAGCGTAGGCCGGGGCGATCATCGGATAGTCGGACCTGAGCTCGAAGCGCGCCCGGTACTCGGCCGGGGTCAGGCCGTGTTTGACCGCGAGATGGCGTTTGAGCACCTTTTGTGCCTTGCCGCAGACCAGGCAGATCAGGCGATCGGGCTGGATCGAGCGCCGAACCGAGACCGCCGGCTCGGCTTTGTCCGCGGCCGGCGGCTCGGGTTCGCTGCCAATTCTCGCCATCTGACTGGCCACGCTGGTGATCAGCGTGGCGACGTCAGCCGGCGCGATCTTGTTGTGCGAGACGTAAGCGGAGACGATCTCGGCCGTGACTTCGGCGAGCGTCGCGGGTTCGGAACTCTCGGCCACTGTACAGCACTCCAGATTGCAATCTACTTAGGGAGTGACTTACGCCGACCGCGCTCAGTTGGCAATCGTCAATTTCATGGCCGGTCTCGATCCGATCGCGGCAAGCAAAACCGCGAGGGCGATCTCATCAAGTCATGGTCACTCGAAGTCTTGCGGGCGACCACGGCCTTGCCAGGCCCTGCCCGCGCCCGCCGCAAGGCGCGCCGGCGCCGGCGACGACCGCTCCAGCCCCGGCCGCCCCCGGCCAGCCGCCGCGCGCTCAGTCGCGTTCGAGGGCTTCGATCAGCTCCGGGTCGAGCGGGTCACAGGGGCGGCCGGCGAGTTGTTCGGCCGCGCTCCACATGCCGACCAGATCCGGCACCACGGCCTGCCGCCCGGTTGCGCTGCGCAGCACGAAGTTTTGGCCCGCGAAGTCGCCGAGCTTGAGCCGGTAGTGCCGGAGAAAGCGGTTGGCGAGCGCGATCCGCGCCTGGCGCTCCTGGCGCCGGGTCCGGTTCTCGGGCGCGCCGGGCCGGGCGATCGCATCCGACCAATGGCGCTCGCCGCCGAGCACGCCGCACAGGCTGCACATCGACGCGCGCCTAGGATTGCGGCCGCGCCGGCTGGTTGCGCGGATAGCGCCGGACGAAGTCGTCGGCGATCTCCTCGAACGTGACGAAGCGGACGCCCGGGTGCCGGATCATGTGCGCGAACAGGCGCTCGTGCATCGTCAGCACGTGCGGCTTGCCCGAGACGTCCGGGTGGATCGTCATCGTGAACACCGCGTAATCGTACTCGCGATAGATCCAGTCGAACTGCTCGCGCCAGAAATCCTCGACGTCGCGCGGATTCGTGAAGCCGTAGCTGTTGGGCGCGGCCTTGATGAACATCATCGGCGGCAGATCGTCGAGTGTCCAGGACGCCGGGATGTTGACGAGATCCGTCTCGCGGCCGCGCACCAGCGGCTTCATCCATTCGCGGGGATGCTTGGAGAAATCGATCTTGGTCCAGCTGTCCCCGACCCGGGTGTAGAACGGGTGGAAGTCGTTGTTCATCAGCGAGTGGTCGTACTTGATGCCCTTGGCCAGCAGGAGCTCGTTGGTCTTGGGCCCGAACTCCCACCAGGGCGCGACGTAGCCGCGGGGCGGCTTGCCGCAGAGCTTGGTGATGGCCTCGATGCACCGATCGAAGACGGCCTCCTCCTGTTCCGGCGTCATCGCGATCGGGTTCTCGTGGGAATAGCCGTGCATGCCGATCTCGTGGCCGGCATCGGCGACCGCGCCCATCTGCTCGGGGAAGGTCTCGATCGAATGGCCCGGGATGAACCAGGTGGTCTTGATCCCGAACCGGTCGAAGAGGCGCAGCAGGCGCGGCGAGCCGACCTCGCCCGAGAACATGCCGCGCGAGATGTCGCAGGGGCTGTCCTCGCCGCCGTAGGAGCCAAGCCAGCCGGCGACCGCATCGACGTCGACGCCATAGGCACAGAA
>DATAOG010000383.1:0-5035 GCA_036265855.1 Geminicoccaceae bacterium
GCAGCCGGCGGCGGCGGCAAGGGCATGCGGATCGCGCTCAACGCCCATGATCTGCGCGACGCGCTCGAGCGGGCCGCGAGCGAGGCGCGCTCCTCGTTCGGCGACGATCGCGTGTTCCTCGAGAAGTTCGTCCGCGAGCCCCGCCACATCGAGATTCAGGTGCTGGCCGACCGGCACGGCCGGACGCTTCACCTGGGGGAGCGCGAATGCTCGATCCAGCGCCGCCACCAGAAGGTGATCGAGGAGGCGCCGAGCCCGTTGCTCGATGCCGCGACCCGGCGCGCGATGGGTGAGCAGGCCACAGCACTCGCGCGCGCCGCCGGCTATCACTCGGCCGGCACGGTCGAGTTCATCGTCGACGCCGAGCGCAACTTCTATTTCCTCGAGATGAACACCCGGCTGCAGGTCGAGCATCCGGTGACCGAGCTCGTGACCGGGCTCGATCTGGTCGAGCAGATGCTCAAGGTCGCGGCCGGCGAGCCGCTCGGGCTGACCCAGGACCAGCTCCGCCTGGATGGCTGGGCGATCGAGGCCCGGGTCTACGCCGAGGATCCGGCGCGCGGCTTTCTGCCGTCCACCGGCCGGCTGCGGCGCTATGTCGAGCCGCAAGGCCAGGGACTCCGGGTCGATTCGGGCGTGGTCGAGGGCAGCGAGGTCCAGCTCTACTACGACCCGATGATCGCCAAGGTCTGCGCCCACGGCCGCGACCGCGGCGAGGCGATCGACCGGCTCGGCGCGGCGCTCGATGGCTTCTACATCCGCGGCGTCAGTCACAATGCGGCCTTCCTGACCGCTCTGCTCAATCACCGCCGCTTCCGCGCCGGCGAGCTCTCGACCGACTTCATCGCGGCCGAGTTCGGCGAGCGGTTCGAAGGCGTGGCGCCGACCGCCGCGACCCGGACCGGGCTCGCCGCAGTCGCCGTCGCCCTGCGCCTGACCCAGGCCCAGCGCGAGGCCAGGATCTCGGGCCAGCTGCCCGGCTGGCGGCCCAGCCTGCGGACCGACTGGGTGGTCCAGCTCGGCGACGAGAACATCGTCGTCGAGGCGAGGCCCGAGCCGCCCTTGTTCATCGTCGACGCCGCGGGCACTCGCCACGAGCTCCTGCTCGAGTGGCGCCCGGGCGAGCCGCTCGCGCGCGCGACCATCGAGGGCCGCACCGCCGTGGTCCAGGTCGATCCCTGCCCCGAGGGCTTCCGGCTCAGCCACGGCGGGATCGAGATCCAGGCCCTGGTCCGCACGCGCGAGGCGGCCGAGTTCGCGGCCCGGGTGCCGCCGAAAGTGCCGCCCGACACTTCCAAGTTCCTGCTCTCGCCGATGCCGGGCCTGATCGTCTCGGTCGCGGTCGCCAAGGGCGAGCCGGTCAAGGCCGGCCAGGAGCTGGCCGTGCTCGAGGCGATGAAGATGGAGAACGTGCTGCGCGCCGAGCGCGACGGCGTCATCGAGGAGATCCGGATCGTGCCCGGCGCCACGGTTGCCGCCGACCAGGTCCTGTTCGCCTTCGCCTAGCCGGTGGCGGCGCATGAAGAGCGGCAATGCTCAAGCTTCCCGTTGAAGGCGGCTGCCTGTGTGCCGGGGTGCGCTATCGGATCAGCGGCGAGCCGCGCGGCGCTGACTACTGCCACTGCCGGATGTGCCGGCGCGCCGCGGGCGCGCCGGTGGTCGCCCGCCTGACCGTGGCCGATGCGGCCTTTGCCTGGATTGAGGGCCAGCCCGCCGTCTGTCGCTCATCGGCCGATGCCGAGCGCCTGTTCTGTCCGACCTGCGGCAGCCAGCTGGCACTCCGCGACGAGCCCGATCACCTGGACCTGGCGCTCGCGAGCCTGGACGATCCCGAAGCGATCCGCCCGAGCCGCCATATCTGGACGGCGAGCCGGATCTGCTGGTTCGAAACCGCCGACGATCTGCCGCGTTACTCCGGGAACTGCCGGGTGACTTCCGCGGAACGCGGGTCCCGAAAACCGCGTGGGGAAAGCTCGGCAGGTATGACCCTCGCGTCGGGATCGGAGGAGCAAAGCATGAAGCTTCCCCTGGAAGGCGGCTGCCTCTGCGGCCGGATGCGCTACCGGATCGAGGGCGCGCCCCGCGACGCCGGCTACTGCCACTGCCGGATGTGCCAGCGCGCGGCTGGCGCGCCGGTCGTGCCGTGGCTCACCGCTGCCCGGCAGGAGTTCGCCTGGACCGCCGGCGAGCCGGCGGTCTACGCCTCGTCGCCCGGCGCCGAGCGCCTGTTCTGCCCGGCCTGCGGCAGCCAACTCGTGTTTCGCGCGCTCGCGGAGCCCGAGACGCTCGACGTGACGCTCGCGAGCCTCGACGACCCGGCCCCGATCGCGCCCGGCCACCACATCTGGACCACGAGCCGGATCCCCTGGTTCGAGACCCGGGACGACCTGCCGCGCTACCCCGAACGGGGCCCTGCCAGCGCGGGCTGAGCGCCTCAGCTCTCGTTCCGCTTCAGGAAATCCTGGACCGTCTTGCCGGGCTCGGGGCGGAAACGCTCGTCGAGGACCTCGAGCCCGGCCATCCGGTCGAGCCGGAACGAGCGGAAATCCGAGCGCAGCTCGCACCAGGCGGCGAGCAGCCAGGCTGGCCCGTAAAACGACAGCGCCAGCGGCCGCACCGTGCGCGCGCTCGCCCGCTCGTCGCCGTCGCGATAGTCGAAATGGACCTTGAGCCGGCGCCGCAGCGCGTGCCGCAGCTGGCTCGGATCGACGCTGACCGGGTGGGCGAAGTGGTCCGCAGGCGCCAGCAGCGCGGTCTCGGCCATGTGCTGGCGCAACCGCTCCGGCACGACCGCCTCGACCTTGGCGATCACGTTGCCGGCGGCCTCGGCGAGCTTGGCATCGGACCAGGACTCGATGATCCGGGCGCCGAGCACGAGCGCCTCGATCTCCTGCTCGTCGAACATCAAAGGCGGCAGATCGAAGCCCTGGCGGAGCGCATAGCCGACGCCTGCCTCGCCCTCGATCGGCACCCGGCTCGCCATCAGGTCGCGCACGTCCCGGTAGATCGTGCGCTCTGAGACCTCGAGCTTCTCGGCGAGATCGCGGGCGCGCACGAGCTTCTGCCGGCGCAGCAGCTGGATGATCTCGAACAGACGATCGGCGCGGCGCATCGCTTGGGTCCGGTCTCTTCGCATCGCTCCCGAACCTTAGCCGGACTCTGCTGACATCATGCTGTCAGCAGGGGGCGACTAGGGTGCGATCTCGCACAACCGGCATGCATGAGGAGGGACCCGATGTCGATGGGACACTTCCGATCCTCCGCGGCAACTCTGACGTACCGGTCCCCGGGCTTGGCCCGGACCAGGCGCAGAGCCTGGCGCGCGCTCGAGCGCGCCTGCGACCTGCTGCTGACCTGGCAGGAGCGCTCGCGGCAGCGCCACGAGCTCGCGCTGCTGAGCGACTATATGCTGCGCGACATCGGCCTCTCCCGCGCCGATGTGCTCGCCGAGGCGACCAAGCGTTTCTGGGAGCGCTGAGCGGCCGGCAAATCCGGTGGACCCGGGCCACCCGGGTGCGCTATCTGCACCCGGGCGAGCCGTGGAGACAACCGATGCTGGATCCGGCCAAGGTCACCGACGAGCTGCGCGCCCGGGTGCGCGCCGAGCTGCCCGAAGTTGAAGAAATCCGCGATCCGGAGCTCGCCGGCAAGGTCGTCGAAGCCTGGGCGCTGGCGCTCGCCTCGAGCAGCTTCCGGGCGATCGCCGAGATCGAGCCTTCGGGCAACCCCGGCGTCAACACGCTCAGGCGCGGCCGCCAGACCGACCACATCCGGGGCGTCACGCGCATGGCGCTGGCGCTTGCCGACGCGCTGCGCGCGCAGCTCCCGGAGCTCAAGGTCGACCGCGACCTGCTGATCGCGGGCGCGCTCTGCCACGACGTCGGCAAGCCGTGGGAATTCGACCCGGAAAACCGCCGGCGCTGGGAGTCGCGCCCGCGGGCGGCCGGCCTGCCTTCGATCCGCCACCCGGCGTTCGGGGTCCACGTCTGCCTCACGGCCGGCCTGCCGGAAGCGGTCGCGCATTGCGCCGCCGCCCATTCCGGCGAGGGCGAGCTTCTGGTCCGCTCGCTCGAGAACACGATCGTCCACCACGCCGACTATGCCTTCTGGGCCATCTGCCGGGCGGCCGATCTGCTGCTGCCCGAAACGATCGCCGAGCTCAAGGTCCGGCACTGACGGTCAGTGACAGCGGTACTCGGGCGGGATCTGCCGCAGCTTCTCGAGCGCGGCCGGGTCGGCGCGCCGGCCCTCGGGGAACCCCAGCCGGCCGATGATCGGCAGCTTGAGCGCCGGCGGGTCGAAGTCGATGCCGAACACCGCGCCCAAGAGGTTGATCTCGATCCCCTCCTTGCGCGCCAGCAGGACGCCGACCAGCCCCAGGATCGAGACCTGCCAGCCGGTGCCGCTCGGCGCCGGCGCGAAGAGCCGCGTGCCGAGCAGAAAGTCCTTGCCGATCGCGGTCGGCGGCAGATCAGCCCGCAATTCCGGCGCCGCCCGCGCCAGCTCGGCGATGAAGCTGTTGCTGTTCGGCCCCGGCCACAGGCGATAGCGGTCCGGATAGCGCCGGACCGCGTCCTCGATCTCGAGGATGGCGTTGTCCGCGGGCCCGCCTTCGACCTCCGCCAGCAGGACCGGCTCGGCACCGTGCCACTTCCGGTCCGGATAGAACTTGCGGCACGTCCGGACCGCGCGCCCGGACAGGTAGGGTGGAAACCGATGCGCTTCGTACACGGTGTACTTCAGCTCGCCCGCCCGGCGCAGCGCGAGCCAGCTGTGGACCGAGACCATCCGGCTCAAGGGCTCGTAGCTGCGCGCGACGTACAGCTGGACGATGCTCCGGTCATTGTCCTCCGGCCCAGGCGCCAGCCCGACCACGGCCACGTCGTCGAACCGCCGCTCCGGCGGGCAGCCGGTCAGCGCGAGGCACAAGAGGGCAATCGCACCGATCGGACGCCGCGGAGGTCGAGGCGACCGCCTCGACGGGCGGTCTCCCAGGAGCTTGCGCTGAGACATCATCGCTTTTCTTGAAGTCGCG
>DATAOG010000384.1:0-11773 GCA_036265855.1 Geminicoccaceae bacterium
TGGTCGGACGGGCGTGGCGGCCGGGCAGGGTGCCGGGCCCGAGCCCGGTCGCGATCCGCGAAGA
Organism: Geminicoccaceae bacterium; assembly: GCA_036265855.1. Taxonomy (GTDB): domain Bacteria; phylum Pseudomonadota; class Alphaproteobacteria; order Geminicoccales; family Geminicoccaceae; genus DATAOG01. The sequence continues at coordinate 65 of DATAOG010000384.1, forward strand.
TGGCGTCTATGATCTCGGCCGCAGCGCGCCGACGCTGAGCGAGCTTCTGAACGCCGAGGACCCGGTGGCGCTCGCCCGCGCACCCGGCGAGCGGATCGGCCGCCTGGCCGAGGTCCTGGCCAACAGCGCCTACGACCGGCGGGATTCCGGCCTGCCCTATTTTCTCGCGCCCTGCGACCTGCAGGTGATCAAGGCCTCCGGCGTGACCTTCGCGACCAGCCTGCTCGAGCGGGTGATCGAGGAGCAGGCGCGCGGCGATGCCGGCAGGGCCGAGGCGATCCGCCGGACCATCACCGGGCTGATCGGGACCGATCTGTCCAAGATCAGGCCGGGCTCGCAAGCCGCGCAGCGCCTGAAAGAGCACCTGCTCGCCGAGCGCGCCTGGTCGCAATACCTCGAGGTCGGGATCGGCAAGGACGCCGAGATCTTCACCAAATGCCCGCCGATGGCGGCGGTCGGGACCGGCAGCGAGATCGGTGTGCGCGCGGATTCGTCCTGGAACAACCCGGAGCCCGAGCTCGTCCTCGCAATCAACGCGCGCGGCGAGATCGTCGGCGCTACGCTCGGCAACGACGTCAATCTGCGCGATGTCGAGGGGCGGAGCGCGCTCCTGCTCGGCAAGGCCAAGGACAACAACGCCTCGGCCGCGGTCGGGCCGTTCGTCCGCGTGCTCGACGACCGCTTCGGGCTCGAGCAGCTGCGCGCCGCCACGATCAGGCTTCTGGTCAGCGGCGAGGACGGCTTCGAGCTCGAGGGCGCGAGCTCGATGAGCCTGATCAGCCGCGACGTGACCGATCTGGTCGCGCAGACCATCGGGCCGGATCACCAGTATCCGGACGGCCTGATGCTGTACTGCGGGACCATGTTCGCGCCGATCCAGGACCGCGATCGGCCCGGCGGCGGCTTCACCCACAAGCCAGGCGATCTCGTCCGGGTCGTCTGTGCCGAGCTCGGGATGCTGGTCAACCGGGTCAGCCACTGCGATCGGATCGCGCCCTGGACGTTCGGGAGCGGCGCCCTGCTGCGCAATCTAGCGGCGCGGGGGCTGCTGTAGCCGACGCGCCTCAGCCCCAAAGCAAACGCCGCTCCTGGGCCGGCCGAGGAGCGGCGTGATCCTGCGGCGGCTAACCGGGGCCCGCCGCGGCGGATGCGATAGGGTTAATGCAGCTCCGCGTTCGGCGGCGCGACGCGGGTACCATTGCGGCCCAAGCGAACGATCTCGTCTTTGATCCGGAGTTTCTCGCGCTTCAGGCGCGTCAGGACCGACTGATCCGGGAGCGGTCGATGCAGCTCGTCATCGATCTCCTGCTCGAGATGCGCATGTTTGCTGCGGAGGCTCTCGACGTAGTCGTGCATGGACATCCTCTGCCATCCTCCGGCTAGATTCCCTGATGCCTCATAGATAGTAGAGATTCGGGCGTCGGGACGCCAGCGAAATTCCGAAAAAACTTTTACCACTATCGGAAAAGGGTGGCATTTTCATGACATTAGATCGAGCTCAGGATTCGAGCCAGGCGAGGCCGTCGTCGAGCTCGCGCCCGCCGGCTTCCGGAAAAACGCCCGCCAGCAGCGCTCGCAACGCGTGGCGGTCCCGGTAGTCGAAGGGCCAGCAGGCGCGCAGATTGGCGGCGGCCAGCACAACTCCCGGCGGCGCGCTCTCGGGCAATCTGGCGACCGCCCGGCTCAGGCCGAGCTGGCTGAGGTGCTCGGCCTCGATCTCGAGCCCCAGCGCCTGCTCGCGGATCGCCGAAGCGAGCCCGGGCCACAGCTCCACGACGCTTTCGGGCTCGGGATCCGCGAGCCGCGCCTTGAGGCGGCGCCGAAGCGCCCGCAACGGCCGCACGACCTCGGCATGCCAGCTGGCCACGGCCGCACCGGCGCGGGCGAGCCGGGTTTGGTCAAGCGGCGCCCCGCGGCGCGCCTGCCAGCAGCACAGCAGCAGCAGATTGACGTCGAGGCCATGGCGGCGCTCGAGCTCGAGGCAGGCGGCCTCAACCCCCGGACGCCGGTAGAGCTCGACCGAATAGTCCCAGAACGGATCGGCGGGCCAGTCCATCCGGCGGCTCAGACCGCCATCGCCAGGGCCGCCGCGCCGAGCAGGCCCGGATCGCTGCGCGTGATCAGATAGGTGGGGATGGGCTCGAGGAAATAGGCGAGCCGGCCCTTGTCGACGAATGCGGCGCGAAAGCGCGCCTCATCGAAAAAGGAACCGAGCCGCTTGGCGAGGCCGCCGCCGATGTAGATCCCACCCCTTGCGCCGAGCGTCAGTGCGAGATCGCCCGCCTGCGCGCCGAGCAGGGCCGAGAACCGGTCGAGCGCCGCATCGCAGAATCGGCAGCTTCCGGCTCGGGCGCGCTCGACGACCTGCGCCGGGTCGGCGATCTCGAGCGTCTCGCCCTCGAGCGCGGCCAGCGCCACGGCCAGATTGACCAGACCCGGCCCCGACAGCAGGCGCTCGGCGGAGACGTGGCCGAAGCGCTTTTGGAGCTGGAGCAGGATCGCCGCCTCGACCTCGTCGTGGGGGGCGAAGGACACGTGACCGCCCTCGCCCGGAAGCGGCCGCCAACGACCGTCGAGCGGAACGAGACCGCCGACCCCGAGGCCGGTGCCCGCCCCGATGACGCCTACCACCTGCCCCGCCGCCGGCGCGCCGCCGCCAATCTGTTGGCGCTCCTCCGCGGTCAGCCACGGCACCGCCATCGCCTGCGCGGTGAAGTCGTTGATGACCTCGAGCCGGTCCAGCCCGAGCGCCGCCTGGCTGTCCCGGATCGAGACTGCCCAAGGCGAGTTGGTGAGCGCGATCCAATCGGAGGTCACCGGCGTCGCCACCGCGAACACCGCCTCCCGCACGGTCCGCCCGGCAAGATAGGCGCGCGCCGCCTCGATCGGGCCCGGATAGTCGGCGACCGCCAGCTTCCGGACCGCGGTCGGTCGGCCGTCCGTGCCGGTCAGGGCGAAGCGGGCGTTGGTACCCCCGATGTCGGCGATCAGGCGTGCGATCGCCATGCCTCACCTCCGCGATCCGACTGGTCGCCGAAGCTGATGCCGAGCCCGCGCGCGGTCACCACCAGGGTGTCGTGCGGGTCGACCGCCTGATAGCGGGCGACCGCCTCCTTGATCGCCACATCGACCACGCGCCGATGCTGCCAGGCGACCATCCGGTCGAACCGGCCGGCCGCGACCAGATCGACCGCATAGACCCCGAATGCCGAGGCAAGCACCCGGTCGAGCGGAGTCGGCGAGCCGCCCCGCTGCACGTGGCCCAGCACCGTGACCCGGGTCTCGGCCTGGGTGCGCTGGCCGATCTCATGCGCGACCATCGCGCCGACGCCGCCGTAGCGCGACTGGCCGTGGGCATCCTTGTAGGTGACCGACTCGCCGGCCGGCCCGCGCACCGATTCCGCGACCACCACGATGCTGAAGTTGCGGCCGCGCCGGCGACGCTCTTCGATCTGGGCGCAGACTGCCTCGAGCGTATAGGGGATCTCCGGGATCAGGATCACGTCGGCGCCGCCGGCGATGCCGGCGGACAGCGCGATATGGCCGGCGTCGCGGCCCATCACCTCGAGCACCATGACGCGCGAATGGCTGGCGGCGGTGACGTGCAGGCGATCGACCGCCTCGGTCGCGACCGCGACCGCCGAGCTGAACCCGACCGCGCTCTCGGTGGGGCCGAGGTCGTTGTCGATGGTCTTGGGAATGCCAATCAGCCGCCAGTCGCCCTGCTGCGCCAACCGCCGCAGGATCGCGAGGCTGCCGTCACCGCCGATGCCGATCAAGGCGCCAAGGTCCAGCTCGTGATAGCCCGCGACGATCTCGTCCGAGCGGTCGACCGTGCCGCCGCCCGGAGCGGGATAGGCGAACGGATCACCCCGATTGGTGGTGCCGAGCACCGTGCCGCCGAGATGCAGGATGCCGGCGACGTTGTCGGGGGTCAGCTCGACCGCGTCGACCGGGCGCTTGAGCAGGCCGTGGGTCGCCTGACGCACCCCGAGCACCTGCCAGCCGTGACCGAGCACCGCGCGTTTGACCACCGCTCGGATCACGGCGTTCAGCCCGGCGCAGTCGCCGCCGCTGGTCAACAGACCGAGGCGCATCGAACCTCCTGGCCCCCGCCGCCCGGGCTTTGAGCGCTCGAGACGGTGGCATGGCAACCGCCCGTCTGTTAGTATACGCAAGACGTGCCGAGCACAATCGGGGCCGAGTGGCGTCGAGACTGGGCCAGGTCGAGATGACCGATTCCTTGCAGTGGCCGGAAATCGAACGCAAGTTGGCGGAGCTGCGGGCAGCCCATCGGGCGCTGGACGAGCGGATCGCCGAGCTGATCCGCGACGGCTATCGCAACCAGCTCGAGCTGCAGCGGCTGAAGAAGCAGAAGCTCGCGCTGCGCGACCGGATCGTCCGGCTCGAAAGCGACCGTCTGCCCGACATCATCGCCTGAGGGGTGCGCCTTCAGGATTGCCGGCGGCTCGCGCCCGGTCGTGCTTGTGACCGTACATCGCCCGGTCGGCGGCCGCGAGCGCGGCCTGAGTATCCTGGCCGGCCAGCAGGCGATGGGTGCCGTAGGCGACGCTCAGCGGGATGAGGCTGCCCTCCCACCGGAACTGGCTCGCGGCAATCGCCTCGGCGAGGTAGCGCCCCTTGCTCAACGTCATCGTCAGATCCGCGCGCGCCAGCAGCACTCCGAACTCATCGCCGCCCAGGCGCCCGACGACATCGGAACCGCGGGTGTCCGCGATCAGCACGCCGGCCACGTGGATCAGCGCGGCGTCCCCAGCCTCATGGCCGAACCGGTCGTTGACCGCCTTGAGGCCATCGACGTCGAAGTAGAGCAGGCCACAAGACGTGCCGTAGCGCTCGACATCGGCCAGTGCCCGGGCGAGATCGCGCAGGAACGCCCGCCGGTTGCGGATCGGTGCCAGCCAGTCCTCGTCTGCCAGGCGCTCGAGCTCCGCGATCCGACTCCGGGCTGCCGCCAGCTGGCGGCGCAGCCCCAGGACCTCATCGATCAGTTGACGGAGCGCCGCCCGGACGCCCGGGGTCAGCTCCTCCGCCACGCCCAGCAGGCTGACCGGGTCCTCGGCCCCGGGCGCGGGCTCCGGCGGAGCCGGTGCGCTGACGCGAGCCCTGCCGCCCAGCGCTCGCATCCTTGCGAGCAGTTCCCCGTGCCGCATCTTCATCCGCGCTGCCGGTGATGCCGGGCGATCGTCTGTGCCATGCTCGCGACCCGATCCAAACCCGGGCCGAATGTGATCGGAATCCGGCTCCGACGCAAACCAGATTTGCGAGCGCGCGGCGCTCGTCGCCGCGCCCCTTCAGAGAAAACGGGTCAGGCGCGTGACATGCCCGAGCTTGCGACCGGCGCGGATCTCGCGCTTGCCGTACAGATGCACCCGCGCGCCGGGCTCGGCCATAAGGTCAGGCCAGGCGGCGACCGCATCGCCCAGCAGATTGTCCATCACCGCATCGGCGAAGCGTCCGGGTTCGCGCAGCGGCAGTCCGCAAATCGCCCGCACCAGCAGCTCGAACTGGCTGATCGCGCAGGCGTCGATGGTCCAGTGGCCGGAATTGTGCGGGCGGGGTGCCAGCTCGTTGACCAGCAGCCCGCCGTCTCGGGTGACGAACATCTCGACCGCGAGCAGCCCCGTCACGCGGAGCTCACGGGCTATCCTCGCCGCGAGCGCCTGAGCTTCCGCGGCGAGCGCCGCGTCGATGGGCGCCGGCGCGATCGTCTTGGCCAGGACGTGGCGCTCGTGCCGGTTTTCGACCGGCGGATATCCTGCCTCGCTGCCATCCTGGCCGCGGGCCGTGATCACCGAGATCTCGCAGGCGAAATCGATGCGCGCCTCGGCTACCGCCAGCGCGCCTCCGAGCTTCGCCCACGCCGCGGCCGGATCGTCGCCCGCGGCGAGCCCGAGCTGACCCTTGCCGTCGTAGCCGAAACGCGCGGTCTTGAGGATCATGGGGCCAGCCAGTGCGGCCTGCGCCGCCGCCAGATCCCGGGCGTCGGAAACCGCACGCCAGGGCGCGGTCGCGACCCCGATCCGGTTGAGAAACTCCTTCTCGCGCCGCCGGTCCTGACAGATCGCGAGCACGGCGGGCGCGGGCAGCATCGGGACCAGCGAAGCGAGCCGGGCGAGTGGCTCGAGCGGCAGATTCTCGAACTCGATCGTGACCACGTCGACCGCGCGGCCGAAGCGCTCGAGCGCGCCGAGATCGTCATACGCCGCGACGGTCGCGCGATCGGTCACCTGTGCCGCCGGGCTGTCGGCCTCAGGCGTGAACACACGGCAGCGATAGCCGAGTCGGGCCGCAGCCAGCGCGGTCATCCGGCCGAGCTGGCCGCCGCCGACGATGCCGATGCAGGCGCCGGGCGCGAGCCTCACTCGGCTCCGCCCCCGCTCGCGGACCGATCCGGCCACTCGGCCACGGCCTCGGTCTGGCGGGCGCGCCAGCCGGCGAGCGCCCGCGCGAGCTGCTCGTCCTGCAACGCCAGGATTGCAGCCGCCAGCAGGGCGGCATTGATCGCGCCGGCAGGTCCGATCGCGAGCGTGCCAACCGGTACGCCGGCCGGCATCTGGACGATCGAGAGCAGGCTGTCGAGGCCCTGGAGCGCCTGGCTCTGGATCGGCACGCCGAGCACCGGGAGCGTAGTCATCGAGGCGACCATGCCCGGCAGATGAGCGGCACCGCCGGCGCCAGCGATGATCACCTTGAGGCCTCGCGCGCGGGCGTCGGTGGCGTAGGCGACCAGGCGCTCGGGCGTGCGATGGGCGGACACGATCCGGTCCTCGTGGGCGACGCCGAGCTCGTCGAGCACCCGGGCGGCGTGCTGCAGAGCCGCCCAGTCGGACTGGCTGCCCATGATCAGGCCGATCAGCGCCGGCGCGGCCCCGCTCATGTCAGCTCGGCTCGCGGGCGGCCGCGAGGTTCGTCGGCAGCGCGCGGGCGGTCTCGAGCGCCGCCCGGTTGGCCTCTTTGATCGCCTCGAATACCTCCTCGCGCAGAACGCTCGCCTCGGGCGGGAATGTGAACCCGAGCTTGACCGTCTTGCCGCGCACCTCGACCACCCGGATCTCGATCGCGTGGTTGACGATCACCGCCTCGCCCGGCTTGCGGATCAGATAGAGCATGCTGGTCCTCCCGCGGCCCGCGGTCGCCCGCCAGCGGGCGGCGCGCGCCAGCGACCCTAGGCGCCGGTGCTTAACGGCTTGTTAACCTCGTCAACTCTAGCCTGCAACGATTCGCGCTGACGCTGCGGCCGGCAACGGGACTGCAGCACTCGAGCCTGAGTGAGAATCGCCGGATGCCGGTCTCCCAAGCGCCCCTGTTCAAGCTGATGTCGGCGCGGCTCGCGTGGCTCAGCCAGCGCGAGGTGATCCTCGGCCAGAATCTGGCCAACGCCGATACCCCGAACTACCGGCCGCGCGATCTGCGCCCGACGAGTTCGCGCGCCTGGCAGAGGCGCTGCCGGGGATCGCCGGCCGGCTGGCGATGATCCGGACCGATCCCGCCCATCTCGGGCCGGGCGAGCAGGTCCGGGTCGGGCTCGGCAGCCATCCGGCGGAGCGCGTCTACGAGACCACTCCGAACGGCAACGCCGTGATCCTCGAGGAGCAGATGGCCAAGGCGGGCCAGACCGCCCTCGACCATCAGCTGACCAGCAATCTCTATCGGAAATACCTGGGCATGCTGCGCCTCGCGCTCGGCACCCAGCCCTAGCGGACAATCAGGAGGACCGCGATGGATCTGACGCAAGCGATGCAGATCGCGGCCGCCGGCATGAAGGTTCAGGGCGTGCGCATGCGGATGCTGGCGCAGAACCTGGCCAACGCCGAGTCGACCGCGACCACGCCCGGCGGTCAGCCCTATCGCCGCCAGACCGTGACCTTCGAGAACGTGCTCGATCGCGAGCTCGGGGTCGAACTGGTCCAGGTCGCGCGCACCGGGATCGACGGCTCGCCGTTGCCGCTGCGCTACGACCCCGGGCATCCGGCCGCGAACGCCGAGGGCTACGTGCTGATGCCGAACGTCAACCCGCTGCTCGAGATGATGGACCTGCGCGAGGCGCAGCGGTCGTTCGAGGCCAATCTGAACGCGCTGACGCTCGCCCGCTCGATGATCCAGCGGACTCTCGAGCTGCTGCGCTGACGCCCTTCGTCCCGCTCGCGCGCGCCCGCGCCAGGTCAAAGGAGCCCACTCGTGGCCGAACCGACCGCCAGCCTCCGCCCCGTTCCGGCGGGCCTCGTCAGCACGCCCGCGCCGGCACCATCCCCGCGCCCTGGTGGCGAGGCGCGGGCGATGAGCTTCGGCGACCTGCTCGAGCAGGTCCTGACCGGCGCGCTCGACGCGTCGCGCAAGGGCGAGACGCAGGCGACCCGGGCGATCGCCGGCGGCGCCGACCTCCAGCAGGTGGTCGAAGCGGTCAACGCCGCGGAGCTCACGCTCCAGACCGTGGTCGCGGTGCGCGACCGGATCATCGGCGCCTATCAGGAGATCATGCGCATGCCGATGTGAGCTCTGCGCCCGCGCTTGGCCAGCCGGCAGCCGCCACGTGACCCCGGAGCAGGTGCTCGACGTCGCCCGCGAGGCGATCTTCGTGCTGATCAAGCTCGGGGCGCCGGTCATGAGCGTCGCACTGGTGGTCGGCGTGCTGGTCGCCCTGCTCCAGGCCCTGACCCAGATGCAGGAGATGACGCTCTCGTTCGTGCCCAAGATCGTGGCGATCTTCCTCACGCTGATCCTGACCCTGCCGTTCATGATCCAGATCCTGGTCGGGTTCGGCGAGGATCTGTTCCGGCGGATCGCCGGGCTTGGTTGACAGCGGCGCCTCTGGCCCGGCGCTGCTCGGGGAGCTGGTCCCGGGTGATCTGTTCGCGTTCCTTTTGATCTTCGCCCGCGCCGGCAGCGCCGTCATGATCATGCCGGGGTTCGCCGAGGCCTACGTCTCGGCCCGGGTCCGCCTGATGCTCGGGCTCGGGATCAGCGTCGTGCTCGCCGGCCCGCTGGCGCCGGGTCTGCCGCCGCTGCCGGCGGAACCGATGCAGCTCGCCCTGCTGATCGCGGGCGAGCTGCTGATCGGCCTGTTCCTCGGCACGCTCGCGCGCATGGCGTTCTCCGCGCTGCACGTCGCCGGCAGCACGCTCGCGTTCCAGTCGGGCTTGGCGGCGGCAGCGATCTTCGATCCCAACGAGGCGACCCAGGGCACGCTGCCCGGCAATTTCCTGATCACGACGGCGCTCGTCCTGCTGTTCGTCACCGACGGCCACCACATGCTGCTGCAGGCGATCGCGGCGAGCTATGCCCGGCTGCCTGTGGGCGCGCCGCTGCCGCTCGGCGACATGGCGGACCTGTTGACGCGGCTGATTGGCCAGGCGTTCGCGCTCGGCGTCCGGATCGCCGCGCCCCTTTTGCTGGTGAGCCTGCTGATGCATCTCGGCATGGGCGTGCTCAACCGGCTGATGCCGAGCTTCCAGGTGTTCTTCATCGCGCTGCCGCTCCAGCTCCTGGTCGCGTTCGCGACCATCATGCTGACGTTCGCGACCGGGCTCCTGGCGTTCTTCGGCCTGTTCCAGGACACGCTCGGGGCCGGGCCGCCGGGCGGGTGACGATGGCCGAAGACCCGGACGACGGCCAGAAGACCGAGGAGCCGAGCCAGCGGCGCCTCGAGGAGGCGCGCAGCAAGGGCCAGGTTGCGAGCTCACGCGAGGTCAATCACGCGCTGATGCTCGGTGCCGGCGCCCTCTTGGTCGGCATCCTCGGACCCAGCGTCGCGGGCGACCTCGCCGGGGCGCTGCGCCGGCTGCTCGAGCAACCGCATGAGATCCGGCTGACCGCCGTCGATCTGGATCGGGGCCTGGCCGCGCTGCTCGCAGACCTTGGCGGCGCGCTCCTGCCCGCCGCACTGCTGCTGGTCGGGGCCGCGCTCGCCAGCGGCCTGCTCCAGAACGGGCTGATCTTCAGCGCAACGCCGCTCGCGCCGAAATTCGACCGGCTGTCGCCCATGGCCGGGGCGAGGCGCCTGTTCTCGATCCGCTCGCTGATCGAGTTCGGCAAGGGCTTGGCCAAGATCACTCTGGTCGGGGTCACCGGAATCGCGCTGCTCTGGCCGGCGGGGGCCCGGATCGCGACCGCCGCCGACCTCGATCCCGGCGCGCTGCTCGGCCTGGTCCGCGATCTCGCGCTCCGCCTGCTGGCCGGGGTCGCCCTGCTGGTCGGGCTGATCGCGCTGGTCGACCTGCTCTATCAGCGCTTCGAGCATCGCAAGCAGCTTCGGATGTCGCGCCGCGACCTTCAGGACGAGCTCAAGCAGACCGAGGGCGATCCGATCATCAAGGCGCGGCTGCGCAACCTGCGCATGGAGCGGGCGCGGCGACGGATGATGGCCGAGGTGCCGAAGGCGACCGTGGTCGTGACCAACCCGACCCATGTCGCGGTCGCGCTGCGCTACGACGGCACCGCGATGGCTGCCCCGACGCTGGTCGCCAAAGGCCACGGCAGCCTCGCTGAGCGGATCCGCGCGGTCGCCCGGGCGCATGCCGTGCCCGTGGTCCGGAACGCGCCGCTGGCGCGGGCGCTGCACGCCGGCGTGGAGCTCGGCGCCGAGGTGCCGCCGGCGCACTACCGGGCAGTCGCCGAGGTGATCGGCTACGTCATGCGCCTTGGGGCCCGTCACTAGGCCGTCACGAAAACGCTACCCGAGTACGTTGCCAGGCGGCGGGCCCGCCGGGGCCAACGGTTCATTCACCGCGCTTCCCTACCCTCCCAGCCAACCAAACGCCTCAGGTCCAACCGCCTGAATTCAGGTAGGGAGTGGAAAATCGTGGACACAGCCTTGAAGGCTCTGGCCGTGCTGGGCGGGCTGCTCGGCACGGTCCCGGCGGCCGCCGCCGCGACCACGCCGCCGCAGCTGTTCGGCACCGCTGAGTTCCGGGTCGATTCCCTGGCCGCCCTGCCGCAGTGGCAGCAGGTCCTGCGCCGGATCGCCAGCGAGAGCCCGCTCTATCGCGCCTGCGCCGAGGCCGCCGAGACCTGCCCGACAAAGAGCGCGATCGCCTGGCAGGCGATGCTGAAGAGCGAGGCAGGGCAGCCACCGTTCGCGCAGCTTCAGGCGATCAACCAGTTCTTCAACCAGTGGCAGTACCGGACCGACGAGCAGAACTATGGTGAGCGCGACTACTGGGCGACGCCGCTCGAGTTCCTCCGCCGCTCCGGCGACTGCGAGGACTACGCGATCGCGAAATACGTCAGCCTGCGCCAGCTCGGCTTCGGCGCCGAGGAGCTGCGCCTGGTGGTGCTGCACGATATCGTGCGCGATCTGCCGCACGCGGTGCTCGCGGTCTATCTCGGCGGCCAGATCTACATCCTCGACAATCTGACCACGGCGGTGCTGCCGCAGGAGCAGGTGAGCCACTACGTGCCGTACTACTCGGTCAACGAGACGACCCGATGGGCCCATGTCCCGCCGACCGACACCGTGGCGTCGAGCTCGGCTCGGATGTCGTCGCCGGGCGTCGGCAACCGCTGACCCGGCGCGCCTCCGTCGGCCGGACTAGCGCTCGCGCAGGGCCCTCTCCTTGGCCTTGAGAATCGGCTTCAGGAGATAGTCCATGACCGTCTTGTGGCCGGTCAGGATGTCGACCTGGGCCGTCATCCCGGGGGTGATCGGCAGGGGCTCGCCCGCCTTCTCCAGCGCGTTGTCGTGGGTGC
>DATAOG010000385.1:0-3085 GCA_036265855.1 Geminicoccaceae bacterium
CGACCTTGCGGTCGACCTCGGGATGGCCGACGCCCTGCTCGTCGATGATCGAGGCCGGCATCAGCGCCCCGGTCGGGCAGGCCTGGACGCACTCGCCGCAGGCGACGCAGGTCGAGGCGCCCATCGGATCGTCCTGATCGAACACGATCTTGGCCTGGGCGTTGCGATAGGCCATGCCGATCACGTCGTTGACCTGCACCTCGCGGCAGGCGCGCACGCAAAGGTTGCAGTGAATGCAGGCGTCGAGTTGGACTGCCATCGCCGGATGACTGAGGTCAGCGGCCGGCGATCCGCGTGCGGGAAAGCGGCTTTCGCACACATCCATCCGGTCGGCCCATTGCCAGAGACGGGAATCCGGATGATGCGCGACCGGCCGCTCGGGCTGATCGGCGAGCAGCAGCTCCAGGACCATCCGGCGCGCGGTCTTCGCCCGTTCCGAGGCGGTTATGACCTTCATGCCGGCGGTGGGCTTCCTGATGCAGGACGCCGCGAGCACCCGCTCGCCTTCGATCTCGACCATGCAGGCGCGGCAGTTGCCGTCCGTCCGGTAGCCGGGCTCGGGCAGCCAGCAGAGGTGCGGGATCAGAGTGCCTTCGCGCCTCGCGACCTGCCAGATCGTCTCGCCGGGCCTGGCCTCGACCTCCCGGCCATCGAGGGTGAACTTGACGGCATCAGTCATCACGGTCGCAACCTTAACGTAGTCGGACGTTCGAGGGCAAACTGAGCCAAGCGTCCTGCCTTGCGCCGGGCCGGGCCGGTGCGGCCGTGAGCCAGGTCGCAGAGTTTGCTTTTTCTAACCTAGACCGTTCGGCTTCGCCACCAAGCCGGCGCGGTCTGCGCCCGTCCTTGCCGCTCGCACACGCGAAGCCGCGCACTGGCCAACAGATGGCCCCGGACGACGGGACGTGCTCAGGCCTCGTGCTCGCGCAGGCGGGGCAGCAGCTCGGCGAAGTTGCAGGGCCGATGACGGATGTCGAGCTGGGCGCAGAGGATCTCGTCCCAGCCGTCCCGACACGCGCCAGGCGAGCCGGGCAGGGCAAACAGGTAGGTGCCCTTGGCGACCCCAGCTGTGGCGCGCGACTGCAGCGCCGACGAGCCGATCTTCTGATAGCTGATCATCCGGAACAGCTCGCCGAAGCCCGGGATCAGCTTCTCGGCGACCCGCTCCAGCGCTTCCGGAGTGACATCCCGACCGGTGACCCCGGTCCCGCCGGTGCTAATCACGGCGTCGACCGCGGGGTCGTCGATCCAGGCCGCGAGACGGGCCGCGATCTGGTCGGCATCGTCGACCACCAGCGCGCGGCCGGCCAAGCGGTGGCCGGCGGCGGTCAGGCGCTCGACAAGGAGATCGCCCGAGCGGTCATCCGCCCGCGTGCGGCTGTCGGAGACGGTGAGCACGGCGATGTTGAGCGGCCGAAACGGCCGCTCGCGATCAATTCCAGGCATGGACCTGCTGCTGCTCGTGGACGTCGAGGGCCTGGTAGCGCGGCCACCGGTTGTGGGCGAGCGCTTCGAGCTCGGGCTGCGGCTGGCCGAGGCGGGCCCGGTAGCTCCACAGGTTCGCCAGCACTTTCTTGACGTACACCCGGGGCTCTCGCATCGGGATCGACTCCAGGAACAGCAGCGGATCGCCGTCGATGCCGAGCTGCTCCTGCCAACGGCTGACCCGCCCGGGCCCCGCATTGTAGGCCGCCGCCAAGTAGATCAGATTGCTGCCGATCGGCGACCACTGCAAGAGGTACTCGAGATAGGCTTGGCCGAACTGGATGGAAGTCTCGGGCTCGAACAGGTCGTCGGCCTGCGGCGTCCGCAGCACGCCGAGTGCGGCGATCTGGCGCGCGGTATCGGGCATGACCTGCATCAGGCCCTGGGCGCCAGCGTCGCTCTCCGCCGTGGGATCAAAGGCGGACTCGGCACGCATGATCGAATAGACCAGCGCGCGGTCGACGGTGTAGCCGTTGGCCGGCTGCCAGCTCGGCAGCGGGTAGAGCGCCGCGAAATGGAAGCGGCCCTCGCTGCTTCGGAGGCTCTGAGCGAGCCGCATCTGCGCCGCGGGCAGATCGAGGGATTGGGCGAGCGCGATCAGGCCGCTCATGACGTCGGCCGAAGCGCGCGCCGCAAGCTTCCGGATCTCTTGCTCAGCACGATCGAACTCACCGAGTTGGCCGAGCGCGGCGGCGCGACGCGCTCCGGGGAAACGGGTCAGGATCTGCGGCAGGATGTCGTCCAGCGCGCGACCTGCTGGCCGTCATCGGCGAGCGGCCAGCCGAGCACCGCACGCGCCAGCAGCGCATAGAAATCGCCACCGGGCGCGGCCAGCTCCAGATAATGCTGCGCGAGTTGCGGCCGGATGGCGACGAGGTAGGCGCGCGCCGCCCAAAAGGCCGCCCGCGCGCGCTCGTCCGGCAGGGTGGACGGCGCATCGGCGAGGGCCGAAAAATGGCATGCCGCGACGCGGACCTGGCCGAGCTGCCAGGCGCTGAGCCCGGCGATCCAGTGCAGCTCCGGGACGGCGTCACCGGAGCGCGCCGCTGCCCGCCCGGCGAGCGCCAGGGCGCGGCCGTAGTTGCCGGCGGCAAAATAGCCGCGCGCCACGGTCCAGCGGCCGAGATCGGCCTCGACCCGGTCGATCAGAGCCACGATCTCGGTCTGCTGCAGCAGGGCCTCGGCCGCCTCCGGCCGGCCGGCGCCGATCAGCTGGTCGATCTGCCTGCGCCACCCGTTCACGGCCGCTGCCGCGGCAGGCGTGCGCTCGAGCTCGCTCTGATAGTCGATCCGGGTGCGCTCTGGGCCCTCCTGCCCGCTGCCGCCAAGATAGCCGGGCATCGGCCGCGGCGGCAGAGCCGTACCCGCCGGATGCCGGCGCAGCGCCAATGCATAGATCCGGTCGGCGCCCGGGTGGTCCGTGTACTGCGAGAGCCAGGCGGCGAGCTCAGCGTAGCTCGCCCGATAGCGCGGATGTAGGTAGCGCTGCCAAAGAACATGGCCGAGAAGCGAGCGGTCCCGGAGCTCGCCGATCAGGCGCTCCGCGGTGCTGAAATCGCCATTCCCCTGCACGCGGAAGATGCGGCGGTACAGGCCAGCA
>DATAOG010000386.1:0-7550 GCA_036265855.1 Geminicoccaceae bacterium
GGCGCTCAGCACCGAGCCGCCTTCGCCGATCCGGGTCTCGTAGCCCAGCGGCAGCCGGCCGATCAGCTCGTGCACGCCGGCAGCCTTGGCCGCGAGGATCACCTCCGCGGGGTCGACCTCGGCGAAGCGGGCGATGTTGTCGCGCACGGTGCCGTCGAGCAGCGCCGCGTTCTGCGGCAGATAGCCGACCTCGCGGCCGAAGCTGGTGCGCTCCCAGGTGAAGGTGTTGTGGCCGTCGAGCAGGATGTCGCCGGCGGTCGGCCGCCACAGCCCGACGATCAGGCGGGCGAGCGTCGACTTGCCGGCGCCGGACGGGCCGACGATCCCGAGCGCCTCGCCGGTGGCGAGCGTGAAGCTGAGGCTGCGCAACACGGCCCGGTCGCCGCCCGGCGGGACGAAAGTCAGCCGATCCACCACCAGGCCGCCGCTGCTGGCGGGCATCGGCGTCCGCGAGCGGGCCTCGCCGTCGGCCGCGAGCAGCGCCACCAGGCGCGCCCAGGCGCTGAGCGCGTTGCGCCAGGTCCGCCAGCCTTCGATCATCTGTTCGAAGGGGAACAGCAGCCGGCCCATGATGATCGTCGCGGCCACGATGCTGCCGGAGGAGACCGCACCCTCGATCACCAGCGCCGCCCCGGTCGCCAGCATCGAGACCTGCATCGCCATCCGCGAAGCCTTGGCGATCGAGCCCGCGGCCCGGGCGATCCGCTGCCCGCGGCCGAGCGCCACAAGGCTGCGGCGCTGGGCCTCGCGCCAGCGGCGGGCGAGTGCTGGCAGCATGCCCATCGCCTCGATGACCTCGGCGTGGCGGACCGCGGCGCTGACCTCGACCTGGACGCGCAGGCCCGCCTCGGTCGACAGCGCCGCCGGGCGCCGCGCCAGGAGCTCGACCAGGACGCCGATCGCGCCCAGATAGGCGGCCGCGAGCAGCCCCGCGAGGCCATAGGCCGGATGGAGCAGGAACAGGACCGCGAGAAACAGCGGCGCGACCGAGAGATCGAGCGGCAGCCCGACCGGGCCGCTGGTGACGAACTGGCGCAGGTCCTGCAGATCGCGGACCGCCTGGCCCGCGGTTCCGGCCTGATTGCGCAGCGCGGTCGCGACCGCGGCCGAGAGGACCGGCGCGCCGAGCCGGATCGCCATGCGCTCGCCGAGGATCGCGAAGATCCGCGAGCGAATGTAGTCGAGCGTGGCGACGAACAGCAGGATCCCGATCGTGAGCACGGTCAGGAACGCGAGCGTCTCGTAGCTGCGCGAGGTGATCACCCGGTTGTAGACTTGCATGGTGTAGAACGGGACCGCGAGGTAGAGCAGGTTGACGAACAGTCCGATCGCGGCGGCGGCGAGCGCGCCGTGCGCGATCTCGCGCATGGCCTCCCCGAGGACGTCGGCGGAACGCGCCTTAGCGGACAAGCGCCCTGCCCTCCATCACCGCGGCCGCGGCGCTCGGCGACCCAATGCTGGCGCGCGCGCCCATCGCTCGTCCTGCGGCGGGGCCTAGGCCACGGCCTTGGCGCTGCCCGGCTCGCCCGGGTCGCCTGCCAGCGCGGTCGCGCCGCGCCGCCCGGCGAGCAGGCGGGCGTAGAGGCCGCGATGCTGCGCCGCCGCCTCGTCCGCGCTCAAAGGCCGCCGGATGCGCGCGCGCAGCCGCTCCCAGAGGCCTTGGTCGCGCAGCGCGCTGATCAGGCTGTCGGCTAAGCTCTCGGCGCTGCCGGCCCTGAAGTGCAGGCCATCGACCCGGTCGCGGACCTTCTCGGCCATCCCGCCGATGTCGCTCGTGATCACCGGACGGCCGTGAAAGAAGGCCTCCTGGATGACCACGGGCGAGTTCTCCCACCAGGTCGAGGGCACGATCACCCAGTCGGCCTCGCGCATCAGGCGCGCGAGCTCATGGCCCTTGTAGCTGCCCATGAAGCGGACCCGTTGGCCGGCCGTGCGCATCAGCCGCCCGAGTTGCTCGCGAAACGCGGGCGGCTGCAGCTCGAGGTTGCCGCCGAAGACATAGAGGATGCTGTCCTGCCCCCAGACCTCGGCCGGGATCCGCGTGACCGCCTCCAGCAGCACCTTGATGCCCTTGAACGGGTTCAGCTGACCGAAATAGGCGAAGCGGCTGCGCCGCGCCCCGGGATGGGCCAGCGGGCGGGGCGGCGCCGCCGCGCCGAGCTCGAGACCGTTCTCGAGGTACACCAGCCGCTCGGCCGGCAGACCCCACGCGGCGTAGCGGTCGAGCAGGAACCGGCTCGGCCCGACGAACGCGTCCACCAGCCCGTAGAACGACTTGAGGAAGAGCTCGCGGCGGAGAAACTCGGCCGGCGCGATCTCGGGAAAGCAGACCGCGCACTCACCGGGCGAAGCCCGCTGACAGAGCTGCATCCCGGCGGTCTTCACCATCTGACCGTGGCGGTGACAGATCGACAGATATTCGTGCAGAGTGAGCACGATCGGCGCGTCGGGGAGCACGGCACGCGCCGAGCGCAGGCTCTGCACGCCGAAGCCGAGCACGTGGTGGAAGTGCACGATGTCCGGGGCAAGATCCTTCAGGAAACGCTCGAGATGGCGGCGCAGGCCGTCCGGATCGCGGTTGGCGAGCAGGAAGTAATCGTAATCGTTGGCCCAGAACAGCGTCTCCCGGCCGTTCTGGCGCAGGCTCATCAACGGCGTGTCGCGATGCGGCGCGAACGGCGGCCCGATCCGCGACAAGTAGTGGCTCTCGCACCCGGAAAGCCGTCCCAGGCCGCGGAAGAGATTGTAGGAGGCGACCTCGGCGCCGCCGATCGAGAAGGCGGGATGGCCGTGGGAAACGATCAGGATCCTCATGGCTGGTCGCCCGGAGCGTTCGCGGAGGGGTTCACGGGATCGCCGGAGAGCTGCTCGAGCACCCGCCGGTCGACCAGGCGGCCGACCCGGCGCCAGTGCTCGTCCGGCTGCGCCGGCTGATCATCGACGGCGTAGAGCTGGACATCGGGGACCCAGACGCACTGGTAGCCGGACCCGCGCAGCCGCCGGGCCAGCTCGAGGTGGTACAGCTCGACCCCGACGAACGGGCCGGGCCGGCGAGCGATTTCCAAAAACAGCGAGCGTCGGACCAGGAAGCACTCGGCGGGACCGTGGCCGACGCTCGCGGCGGCGGCGCCGTCACGCAGCCAGGCGCTCGGATAGCCGGCGAACCGGTCAGGCGTCGATGGGCTCGGCCCGTCGCCATTGCCGGCGTAGCGGATCGATTCGTCCTCGTAAAGCAAGGTCGGGCAGACCAGCCCCCGGTCCGGGGCCCGCTCGAGCTCCTGGATCAGCCGCGCGAGCCAGCCGCGCCGCGCCGGGAGGACCGAGGGCGCCAGCACCAGCAGCAGCTCGCCCGCTGCGGCTTCCGCGCCGAGCGCCAGCGCGTCGTCGAAATCGAGCGGGTCGCGCGCGCACAGGAGCCGGCCGCGCAGACGATAGAACTCGGCGCAATGGGCTAGCCGGCGCGCGATCGGCCCGGCGTCGCCGCGCCCGGTCACGAACATGAACTCGGCGGCGCTGAAGTCGGGGTCATCCGCCAGGCACGCCATCGGCACCTCGGCTCGTCCGACCTCGCCGGCAAGCGGCATGATCACCGAGACCTGGTGCGCGCGCCGCTCCGGACGGCCAAAGGTCAGAGGTGCCCCGTGCATCGGCGGCCGGGCACGGCTCGCCCGAACCGCGGCGGTGAACGGCGCCAGATGCAGCGCGAGCACGCGCTCGACCTCGGGATCCTCGGCGTCGATGCTGCCGAGGATCCGCGGCAGGTGTCGCGGTCCGGTGCCCTGCTCGAGCGCGAGCGGCAGGAAGGCGCAGCTCTCGTCCTCGAGGACGAGCTCGAGGTAGAAGCGCTCGCCGGGCTCGATCGCCGCCTGCCGCGGCGCAAACGCGATGAAGCCGTGGTAGCGGTCGTGCGGCAGGAGCAGGTTGCGGAACGCCGCCTCGGCGGCGAACGCCTCGGTCACGTCCGGCCTGGCGAGGCGCACCCAGTGCTCGCTGAGCCGGAGGTAGAAGTTGCGCGTGCTCTTGAGCAGCACCAGCTTGGTGCGGCGTTCGGGGTCGAGCAGCCAGCCGAGGACGAGGATGCCCGCCCCGGCCGCCGCGACCACCAGATCGGCGACCAGCCGGATCGGGGCGGCAAGCGCCGAGACCGTCTCCACGTCCTGAAAGCGCGGCCGGCAGACCCGCTTGAAGCCGCGCAGGATCGCCGGCTCCGCCTGCAGCCGGCCGAGCATGGCGCCGACGTGCGCCAGCACCTCCGGCGGACCGAGCAGGATCCGTTCGCGGCCGACCACATCCAGGCGCAGGAGCTCGGCGCCGAGCTCGAAGAACAGCGCGCGGACGGCGCCGAGGTCGATCTCCCGGATGTCCTTCGCGAAGCCGACCAGTCCTCTGGCCGGCGGCAGCAGGTCGGCGCGGTCGAACGCCGCCAGGATGCATCCGGTGAGGTTAAAGCCCCCGGCCACCAGCCCGAGCTCGCGCTGACCGGACGTGAGGCGCTGCGACCAGCCCTGCACGAACAGCCCGCCGCATTCGGGCACGCCCAGGATCTCGATGAAGCCATCCTGATGCGAGACCGCGAACAGGAAGCGCTGCAGGAACTCCCGGACGCGGGCGGGTGCGGGCAGCCCCTTGCCTTCCAGCAACGCGAGCCGCAGGAAATTGAACACGGCAGCCGCCTGACCGGCGGTCGCCCGCACGTGCTCGACCAGGATCTCCGGCTCGAGCTCGACCCGGCCGATCTCGGGCAGGCGCCAGGGCGCGGCCGGCTCCGGCGGGCAGACGGACAGGCCCTGAAGGCCGGTAAGCGGCAGACCGCCGGCGCGCAGCAGGCCCAGCGCCGCCGGACCGGCGCTGCCCTCCCAGGCAAGACAGAGCCAGCTGCCGTCGGCGCCCTGGAGCGTCCCCGAGGCGGGCGGCGAGCCATCGCCTGCGGCCAGCAGAAGCAGGATGCAGCCCTGGTCGAGCAGGATCGCGGTGACCGGCGCGCGCGGCGCGCCCTCTGCGCTCTGTTCCATGGCCTGCGCAGGCTTGCGCTGCCGCGCCATCAGCGGTGTCCGACCGCGGTCTGCGGTTGGAATGCTGCATAGAGCCGCAGATGGCGCGCGACCGCGTCCTCGATCGTCGGCACGTCGGGCAGGTTGGCCCGGAGCTGCGCCCAGAGGTCGGGGGCGGCGGCGGCGCGCCCGAGAAGCGCGGCCAGCGCGCGGGCATCGCCAGGCCTGAAATGCAGCCCGTCGACGCCGTCGCGGACCAGCTCGGCCATGCCGCCGATGCCGGAGCAGATCACCGGTCGCCCGCGGCGGAACGCCTCGAGGATGACCAGCGGCGCGTTCTCCCACCAGATCGAGGGCACGATCACCCATCCGACCTCGGCCATGCGCGCGTCGAGCTCCTCGCGCCGGTAGGGGCCGGCGTCGACGACCAGCCCCTGCGCGGCGGCGAGCGCCGCCTCGAACGCCCTCCGGAACCGCGGCTCCGGGAAATGCAGGCCGCCATTGAGGATGATCCCGAGCTCGGCGCCGCTCGCCTTCAGCTCGCGCGCCGCCTCGAGCGCGACCAGCACGCCCTTGTGCGGCACGACGTTGCCGAAGAAGCCGAAGCGGCGGCAGAGGCTCGGGTCCGGCTCCGCGACCGGCGCGGCCGGCACCGGCACGGCGTTCGGAAGCAGCTCGACGCGCCGGCGCTCCAGGCCCCAGGCGACGAAGCGCTCGAGCAGGAAGCGGGTCGGCGCGATGAACCGATCGACGGAGCCGAGCCCGTTCAAGAGGTGCATCCGCCGCAGGCGAAACCGCTCAGGCGCGATCTCGGGGAAGCAGGCGTGACAGGCGTCGTCGGAGGCCGCGGCGCAGAGGTGCCCGTCGCCCGGCCGGACCATCAGGCCGTCGTTGAAGCAGATCGGATGGTAGTCGTGGAGCGTGACCACGATCCCCGCTGCCGGCCGCAGCCGGCGCGCGATCGCAATGACCTCGGGCCCGATCCGGCTCAGATGGTGCACGTGGATGACGTCGGGCTGGAACGAGCTCAGGACTTCGCCGATCGCCCGGACCGCCGGCTCCGGATCGAGATCGCTCATCAGGAAGCGGTCATGGGCACCCACCCAGAGCAGGACCTCGGCCTGCGAGCGGCCGATCGTCTGCAGCCTTGAGCCCGGGCGCGGCTCGCGATGCAGCCGCGTGACGCAGCCCAGATACATCGCCTCGGCGCCCGCCGCCCCGAGACCGCGGAACAGATCATGGGCGGCGATCTCCGCGCCGCCGGGTACCAGGTCCGGGTGGTTGTGAGCGATTACGAGCACGCGCGGCAGGCTCACGCGGCCCTCCAGAGCGCCACACGATCCGAAGCACCGGGCGCGTGCTGGTCGGCCGCGATCGTGGCGCTCGCAGCGGCGGCGCGCAGCCGATCGCCCCAGCGCGCCTCGAGCAGGCGCCGATCAAGCTCCGCCGCAGGGTCGAGGCCCCGCGAGGCGGTTCTGGGCTTGAGGTCGAGCAGGCTGGGAGTGCTCACCGTCCAGGTCTGGAAGCCGCGGGCCTGCGCCTCCAGGCAGAGCTCGGCCAAGGCCAGATCGCCGCCAAGGTAGCCCTCCGGAAAGCCGCCGACCGTCTCGAGCAGGGCACGCCGGATGGCGAAGGCGCCCGCGGGCACCATCCCGGTCCGCCAGGCGGTCCGGTCGGCCAGGTAATCTCTCGGGAAACCCTGGCGCCGGGGCCGGACTTCGATCCGCCGGGCCGGCCCGACGAGCTCGAACTCGGCGCCGGCATCGGATACCGAGTTGTCGGCGTGGAGGGTGCGGCCGCCGACGATTCCGCATTTCCGCTGCAAGATCAGGCGACGCCGGAGCTGCTCCAGCCAGCCGTGCTGTTCCGGCTGCACGGCGGGCCCGAGAAAGACGATCGTGGTCGTGGCGGCGATCGCCGCCGCCGCGTTCAGCGCGGCAGCGCCCGGAGCGGGTCCGGACAGGATCAGCAGCCGGGCGCCGATGCCGTAGATCGCCGCCAGACCCTCGAGCAGCCGGCGCGCTCCGGCGGCGTGCTCGGGCCGATCGAGGACGTGGACCAGATCGATCGTCGGGGTCGCGGGATCACCCGCCAGCAGCCCGTAGCGGCAGCGGATATGATCAGGATCGTCGCCGAGGACGGTGATCACGGTCGTCCGGGCCGGGCGCGGCGGCGGGCCGATCTGCAGCACCTGGTCGACCGCCGGTCGCCCCGGCGCCAGCGCGCGCACGACTGGCTCGAGGCATCTGGCCGCCAGCTCTGGCGTCACCCAGGGTCGCGGCACCGCCGCGAGCACGGCTTGACGGGCCGCGCCGGCGCGCTGGCGGGTCGGCCCCTCGGCAAGGTGCAGCTGCTGGCCGGATGCCAGGCAGAGGCTAACATCGCAGGGCGCCTCCGCCGGCCCGGCCATGCGCTCGCCGGCGAACAGGACGAACCCGCGCCGGGTCATGGGTGCGCGCTCGGCATCGCCGGCTGTTGGGGCGCTCGGATGGGCGAAGCGGTCGAGCGCGCGGACCGGGACGGTCTGACTTCGGCCGGCGCGCTCGACCCGGATCGCTT
>DATAOG010000387.1:0-3167 GCA_036265855.1 Geminicoccaceae bacterium
AACGGGACGGCTCGCGCGGATTCGTCTGGGCGGCGTAGGTCGCGTAGGATCGAACGTGACCATTGGGGCCGCGCCGAAAAACCGTGTGCGCCCCTTCAGCCTCGGCAAGCGGTTCAAGGATCGGAATCGCTGCTGATCCCCGCTCACAGCTCGCCGACCAGCTCGCGGCGGCGCTGGTCGAGTTCTTCCGAATAGCGCCGCAGCGCGTG
Organism: Geminicoccaceae bacterium; assembly: GCA_036265855.1. GTDB lineage: Bacteria > Pseudomonadota > Alphaproteobacteria > Geminicoccales > Geminicoccaceae > DATAOG01. The sequence continues at coordinate 210 of DATAOG010000387.1, forward strand.
GGCTTCGGTGAGAATGCCCAGGACCTGACGGCGCTCGGGGTCGTCGACCACGGCGAGCGCGTCGGCCGCAGCGGTCTCGAACCGCGCGGCCGCCTCCTTGACGTTCATCGACGGCAGCAGCAGGACGTCGCGGTGGCGCAGCAGGTCCTCGAGCTTGAGGCTTGCCGCCTGGTCGTCGAGGTCGGGGCCATGCGCCTCGGGCAGGAGCACGATGCCGGCATAGCGTCCGGCTTGGTCCAGCGCCACCACCCGGCCCGTCGAGCCGAGCGGGAACTGCCGGCGGAAGGCGGCGAGAATGGTGTCGGCGCGCACGGTCCGGACGTCGCGGCGCATCAGCCGGCCGACGCTGAGGTTGCGGATCCAGCCGATGTCGTGGGCGCCGCGGATCGCTTCGCCGCGCAGATGAAAGCGCCAGGTCGCGAACGAGAAGCCGAACAGACGGCGCGAGGCGAGCGCCGCGATCACGACGCCGGCGATCAGTGAGGGTGCCAGCGCGAAGTCGCTGGTCATCTCGAGCGCCATGAACACCATGGTCAAAGGGCCGCCGACGACCGCGACCGCCATGCTGCTCATGCCGATCAGCGCATAGGCCTGCGGGTCGGGATGCAGCGACGGGGCGAGCGCGTCGATCCCGGCCGCGGCCAGGGCGCCGGTCAGCGCGCCCATGAACAGCGAGGCGAAGAACAGGCCGCCACGAAAGCCCGCGCCGATCGAGATCGCCGAGGCGGCGACCTTGCATGCCAAAACGAGCGCGATCTCGTGCAGCGACAGCGGGCTGACCAGCAGGCTCGCAAGCGCGCCATGGCCCGAGCCCAGGACCTGGTGGGAGATCAGCCCGAGGCCGCCGACGGCGACCCCGCCGAGCGCCGGCCGCACCGCGCGCGGCAGGCGGGCGGCGCGGATGACGCGCTCGACGCCGGTCACGCCGACCATCAGCGCGATGCCGGCCAGACCGGCGAACCCGGCGACCACCAGCAGCAGGAGCTGGTCCTGCCAGGTCGGCGTCATGCTGCTGACGATCTCGAGCGAGGTCGTCGGCGCGGCCAGAAGCTTGGCGATGGTGGTGCCGATCAAGGCACTCGCCACGACCGGCGCCAGCCCCGCCACCGCGTAGCCGCCGATCACCAGCTCGAAGGCATAGAAGGCGCCGGTCAGCGGCGCCTCGAAGGCGGCGCCGATCGCGCCGGCGGCGCCGCAGCCGACCAGGATCCGCAGGTCGTTGCGGCGCAGCCGGATCCGGTCCCCCAGCGCCGAGGCCAAGCCCGAGCCGACCTGGGTGTAGCCGGCCTCGAGGCCGATCGAGGCCCCGGCGCCGTTCGAGATCATCGTCTCCAGCCCGACCCCCAGGCTGTCGAGCAGCGACATCCGGCCGCCGTAGAGCGCGTTGGCCTCGATCGGGTCGACCACCTGGCGGGAACGGAAGCGGCCGCTCGCCGACATCACGGCCCCGAGCAGCAGGCCGCCCGCGACCGGTATCAGCAGCACCCGCCAGGGCTCGAGCCCGGCGCTGGCGCTGAGCCGGGCGCCGGGCGGAATCGCGAACAGCAGCTCGTGCGCGAGCTGGGTCGCGTGGCTCATGACCGTGACCGCGAAGCCGGCGCCGGCGCCGACCAGCGCGGCGAGCGCCACGAACGCGATCTCGTCGGCGCGCAGCAGCGCGCGCAGGCGTGCCAGGCCGTGGTCCAGCGCGCGCCCGCCCGCTCCCAGCCGCCGGGGCAGGCCCGGCCATCGGCGGGCGCCGGCGACGTCCCCGCTCGCAGCCGGATCTGCCCTCGAGGACCGCTTCCCCCCGAGCTCGACGGTCATTCTCCGTCCCCGGCGGCCACCTGTCCGAGCGGCCGTTGTGGGTTGACAGCTCCAGGGCGGTTACGGCTGGACCGCCGGGCGGTCAAGGCCGCCGGCGCGCGCGGTCAGCCGTCGGCGTAGCGGAAGTCCATGGTCCGGCAATGGTAGTGCAGGCCGCCGTCCTGGACGATCAGGCAGCTCATCCAGCTATCGCCGTCGTTGTGATGGGAGTGGACAGCACCAGGCGGGGTCACCATCACCGCATGCTCCTGCCAGTCGACGCGCTCACCGTCGATCATCGAGTAGCAGTTGCGGCCCTCGAGGCTGAGCGTGATCGCGGCCGAGTTGTGGGTGTGCGGCCGCTGGAAATCGCGTGGCGGCAGCTGGTTGACCGCGAGCGTGAGCGACGGCAGCACGTTGCGCCGCTCGGCCTGATCGACGCTCGAGAACACCAGCGCGAGGCCGGCGATCTTCTGGCGTTCGAGCTTCTTCGCGACGCGGGCCAGCTGATCGCGGATCTCGGCGGCCGGATAGTGCACCGGCCGGGTGACGGCGTTGCCGGGCGCCGGCGGCTCGAGGTGCTCGAAAGCGAGCTCGGGCTCGTTGGTGGTCACCCAGAGCACGGCATCTTCGGTGCCGGCGAGGTGGATGGTCTCGCCCCCGCCCGGCAGGCAGAAGACGTCGCCCGGACCCCAGCCGATGCGCTCGGCGCCCGAGAGCGTCTGACCGCTGCCCTCGAACACGTAATACAGCTCGCCGCTGGCCTTGAAGCGCGTGGTCAGGCGCTCGCCGGCCCGGATCCGGGCGTAGCGGGTCAGCATCAAGGGCGTGGTCGCGGGAAAGCGTGTGCCGAGGCGGTCGCTCAGATCGAGCGCGATCAGCCCGGTCGCGGTCGCCGGGTCGAACGCGAGGTCGCGCTCGGCCAGGAACTGATGACAGGGCACCGGCGGATATTTGAGCGCGAAGGCGTTGCCGGAATCGAAGTAGCGCGCCCGCTCGGTGGAGGGCGTGCCGGCGTTCGCGGGCGCGACGCCGGTCTCAGGCGCCGGCGCGGACTTCGCGGCCGGCGGCGGGCTCGTCCGGTCCGGGACCCGGGTGCGCAGCGACATCGCCATTCGAGAGCCTCCCCCTTGCAAGCGGCCGCAAGCGGCACGGCCGGAGCGCCCATCTGAG
>DATAOG010000388.1:0-2802 GCA_036265855.1 Geminicoccaceae bacterium
ACAGCCGGGTGACGCTGGATGCCTCCGCGGTGCGTTTCACCCAGGCCGAACTCCGGGTCGACGCCTCGCGCCTGTCGGGCTCGCTCGCGTTCAGCATGGGCGTCCGGCCGCAGATCGCGGGCGCGCTCAGCCTCGATCGGCTGAACCTGGACGCCTACCTGCCGGACGGCGAGATGGCGCCGCTGCTCGAGCGCGGGCTGGCGGTCTTCGGCGGCATCGACGCCGCGCTCGAGGCGCGGGTCGAGCGTCTGACGTGGCGCGGCTTCCGGCTCCAGGAGATCGCGCTCGACGGCCGTTCGGTCGGCGGCCAGCTGACCCTCAAGCACCTGTCGCTGCATGATGACGAGGACACCAAGGCCGAGCTCAGCGGGGCGGTCGACCTCGGGCGCAAGACGTTCGACCTGGCGGGGGCGGTCCAGAGCGCGCGGCCGCTGCCGCTGCTGCGGGGTCTCGGGGTGACGCTGCCGGTGATGCTCGCCCGGCTCGCCCCGGTCAGCCTCAGCGGCAGCGCCAAGGGCAGCCCGGACGCGTTCGAGCTCGCGCTCGAGCTCCACCATGCCGAGGCGCGGCTCGCGCTCGAAGGCGAGGTCCGGTCGCCGGCGGCGGGGCCCCTGACCTACGCGCTCGCGGTCGACGGCAGCGATCCCGACTACCGGCGGCTGCTCGACGATCTCGGGATCGTCGCGGCGCCTGCCGGCCATGGACCCGCGCCCGTCGAGCTGAACACCAGGATGAGCGGCGATCTGACCGGAAAGACGGCCGTGGTCGGCTCGGCGCAGCTCGGCGCCATGAGCCTGACCGGGCAGATCGACTGGCAGCCGGGCACGCCGCGGCCGAAGTTAGCGGTCAAGCTCAGCGCCGGCGGCCCGGATGCCGACGATCTGGCCGGCCTTGTGGCCATGGCCGGGCTGCGGCCCGAGCCGATCCTGAGCCAAGGCCTGCAGGGCGGAGCCTGGTCGACCCAGCCGCTTGCTTTCGGCTACCTCACCGATGCCGACGCCGAGGTCGAGCTGTCGGCCAAGGGCGGCCTCGCCGGCCCGGGCGTCGAGCTCCGGGCCCGGCTCGACCAGGGCCGGCTGATGGTCGACCGGTTCTCGGCGACGCTCTGGAACGGCCAGCTGAGCGCCCAGCTCTCGCTCGACGCCGCCCGCCCCCTGCCCTTCATGGGACTGGCACTCGATCTGCACGGGGTCGACGCCAAGGCGCTCGCCGCCTGGGCCGGCCTGCCGCTGGCGGTCGAGGGCGCGGCCGATCTCTACGTCGAGGCGACCAGCGTCGGCGACAATCCGCGCGATCTGGTCCGGGGCCTTACCGGCGACGCCAAGGTCGGGCTCCATGATGGCCGTCTGGCCGGCGCCGATCTCGCCAGGCTGGCGGCAGCGCCGGCGTCCGGGCCTGGATTCGACGGCGCGCCGAGCGAGCCCGCGCCGGCCGTGCCGGTGCCGACCGTGAGCGGCAGCTTCGGGCTCAAACGCGGGATCGCGAGCGCGCAGGAAGTGCGCCTCAAGCTCGGCGACACGCCGGTCAACCTCGAGGGCACGGTCGACTTCCTGCTGTGGGCAGCCGACCTGACGCTCAGCGCGGTCCCGGCGGGCGGCTCGGACGAGGGGGCCGCCAGCCTCCGGATCGTCGGGCCGCTGGACCGGCCGCAGCTGCGCCTGCGCAAGTCGGCTCCCCCGGCCCAGCCCCCGCCGGCGCCGTGAACGGACCGGCGCCCCGGTCAGCGGCTCGCACCGGCGGCCCCGATGCCTCGTCAGGCGGGCCCCAGCATCTGCTCCGGCCGCACCAGCCGGTCGAACTCCTCGGCGGTGAGCAGGCCTAGCGCCAGCGCCGCCTCCTTCAGCGAGGTGCCCTCGGCATAGGCCTTCTTCGCGACCTTGGCGGCGTTGTCGTAGCCGATCTTCGGATTGAGCGCGGTCACCAGCATCAGCGAGCGGTGCAACAGCTCGTCGATCCGCTCGCGGTCAGCCTCGATGCCGACCACGCATTTGTCGGTGAAGCTCCGCGCGCCGTCGGCGAGCAGCCGGATCGACTGCAGCACGTCGTAGATGATGACCGGCTTGCAGACGTTGAGCTCGAGATGGCCGCCGGCGCCGGCGATCGTGACCGTGACGTGGTTGCCCATGACCTGGGCGCAGACCATGGTCAGAGCTTCGCACTGGGTCGGGTTGACCTTGCCCGGCATGATCGATGAGCCGGGCTCGTTCTCGGGCAGCTTCAGCTCGCCGAAGCCGCAGCGCGGCCCGGAGCCGAGCAGGCGGATGTCGTTGGCGATCCTGGTCAGGCTGACCGCGACCACGTTCAGCATGCCGGACAGCTCGACCAGCGCGTCGTGCGCGGCGAGCGCCTCGAACTTGTTCTCGGCGCTGGTGAACGGCAGGCCGGTCAGCGCCGCGATCTCGTCTGCGAACCGCTCGGCGAAACCCTCTGCCGCGTTCAGGCCGGTGCCGACCGCGGTGCCGCCCTGGGCGAGCTGAGAGAGCCGCGGCAGCGTCTGGCGGAGCCTCGCGACGCCGAAGGCGACCTGCTGGACGTAGCCCGAGAACTCCTGGCCGAGCGTCAAGGGCGTCGCGTCCTGCAGGTGGGTCCGGCCGATCTTGACGATGTCCTTGAACGCCGCGGCCTTGGCCTGCAGCCCGGCTAGCAGGTGCTCGAGCGCCGGCAGCAGCTGCTGATGGACCTGCTGCGCGGCCGCGATGTGCATCGCGGTCGGGAAGGTGTCGTTCGACGACTGGCTCAGGTTGACGTGATCGTTGGGATGGACCGGCGACTTGCCGCCGAGCGACGCTCCCAGGAGCTCGT
>DATAOG010000389.1:0-2064 GCA_036265855.1 Geminicoccaceae bacterium
TGCGCGTCGATCAGCGGCTGAATCTCGAGGATGTTGGCGAGCCGGATCTGGGCATAGAGGGGATCGACCCGGCCGAGCGGCCCCGCTCGCAGACCGGGGAACAGGATCGCCATCAGCCCGCCGATCAGCACGACGCCGATGGTCGCGATCAGCGCTCGCGAGGCGATCCCAGGAGCGATGCGGGCCGGCCGGCCCGGCTCCTGGAACGCCCGGGGATGGCGCCGCGCGGTCCGGCTCGCGCGCGTCGCCAGGCGGGCGCAAAGATCGGCGGCGCCACGCGCGCCGACGATCGTCCAGAACAAGGCCAACAAGCCGAGCAGCGTGACGTGGACCAGCGACAGACGGTCGGCTTCGATTGCCGATAAGTCCCGGCCGCGCTCGAGACCGAGCGCGATCACGAGGCCGAAAGTCGTGGCCCAGAGATAGACGCGCTGCGCGCGGGCGAGGCCGGGCGCGCCGCCGAGCCAGAACAGCCCGAGCGCGGCGAGACTGACGCCGAGCCAGACCAGGGCTTCCGGGCTGATCCAGACGCCGAGCGCGGCGACGCCACCGGCCAGAACCGCAATCCGCCGGTCATCGGGGGCGAGCGCCAGGCGCACGGTGAGGCCGAGCAGGATCAGGCACAGCAGCAGCAGCAGACTGTGGTGGTCGGGCCGGCCGATGCTGGTATAGGCGAGCACGCTCGGCTGGGTCAAAAGGACCAGGCAGGCGAACAGCCGGGCATCGCGCCCGAGCGCCGGTGCTGCCGCCCAGCTGAGCGCGGCCAGGGCCAGCGCCAGGAACACGGGGCTGATCAGAACCCCCCAGAGGTGCAGGCCGGCATGGAAGCCGAGGACGGGCTCGAGCAGCCAGGCACCGCAGAGGAGCAGGGCGTCGAGCGGGCGGGTCCAGTGCTGGACGTGACCCTCGGGCGGGTTGACCCTGAGCAGGCGGGAATCGAACCAGTCGCCGGTCGCGTGCAGGTCCAGGACCCGGACCAGGCGCGTGTAGGCGTCCGTGTCGGCGAGCGTGTCGTTGTGAACCGGCACGACGTCGAGCCAGGCGAACAGCACCTGCATCAGCACGAGCGCGCCAAGCGGCAGCAGGATCAGCCAGCCAAGCGGCACCCGGTCCGGCGGCGGCGCGCCGACTGACAGAGCTGACTGCGCAGACATGGGTCCACTTGCGGCCAAGGGCTTCGGCCGGGAGCATGGCGGCCGCCGGTAAAGAATGCTCTAAGCGCGCCCCCTTGGGTTGCCTGCGCCGGTGCCGTCGCCGGCGGCTTGCTGCAATGCAGAAAACGCGCTTGGCCATCGGGCCGGCGAACGCCTATATACCGGGTCGACTTCAAGCTCTGTTCCAGGCGTGGCGCGGAGCATTCGCCGAGCGCTCCCGGCGTCTCAGCCGAACGGGACCGGCGCTCAACCAGGATCCAGCGTGGGGGAGAACAATGTCTGAGATCGTCATCGCCGGTGCCGCCCGGACCCCGGTCGGCGCGTTCAACGGCGCGCTCAGCAGCGTGCCGGCGCACTACCTCGGTCAGGTCGCGATCCAGGCGGCGCTGCAGCGTGCCGAGGTCGAGCCGGGCGAGGTCTCGGAAGTGATCATGGGCCAGATCCTGACCGCCGGCCAGGGCCAGAACCCGGCCCGCCAGGCCTCGATCAACGCCGGCCTGCCGGTCGAGGTGCCGGCCTGGGGGGTCAACCAGCTGTGCGGCTCGGGGCTGCGGACGGTGGCGCTGGGCTTCCAGGCGATCCGCCAGGGCGACAGCACGATCGTGGTCGCGGGCGGCCAGGAGAGCATGAGCCAGGCGCCGCACTGCGCGCATCTGCGCGACGGCGTCAAGATGGGCGAGCTCAAGATGCTCGACACGATGCTCAAGGACGGGCTGTGGGATGCCTTCCAGGGCTACCACATGGGCAACACCGCCGAGAACGTCGCCGGCAAATATCAGATCACCCGCGAGCAGCAGGACAAGTTCGCGGTCGCCTCGCAGAACAAGGCCGAGGCAGCGATCAAGTCCGGCCGGTTCAAGGACGAGATCGTGCCGGTCACGATTAAGGCCCGCAAGGGCGACGTCGTGGT
>DATAOG010000390.1:0-6545 GCA_036265855.1 Geminicoccaceae bacterium
TCGAAACCGAGGCGCGATGCTTGGGCGAGCGCCATGGCGATCAGCGCAACCACAAAAGTAGCCAAGAGCCCGCGCAGGCAGATTCCGCCCGCGACCACCATCACCAGCGCGCCCGCGAGCGTCGGCACCACCGACCACGCCACGAACAGGGGATCGGAGTGGATCACGACGCCGAACAGGACCCCGAACCCGGCCGCCAATGCCGCGAGATGCTTCCGGTCGTTGATCCGGGCGCCCACCATCGGAAGGCCAGAGAAGATCAACGCCGGAGCGAAGAGCGTGTTGTGGTATCCGGTCCGTAGAAGGTTCGCGCCAGCCTGGAAGCTGATCGCGCTCAGGAACAAAATGGCGGCCATGAACAGGGCTCCCGCGAGCCGCCGCTCCGGCTCGGGGACACCGCCCGCTTTGAGCAGCATCCGCAGCGCGCCGTAGATGAGGCCTTGGTTCAGGAGCGCGAACGCCGCTCCCCAGGCCCGCGGGTCTCCCAGGCTCAGCGCATAGGCCGCGAACGAGATCGGAAGATCGGGAAAATAGCGCGCGCCCAACGGCAGGCTCCACCCGATCGGCACGTCCTCGCGGAGATAGGCGAGGATATCCGAGGTGTAGCGGTACATCGCGAGCTCGTCGGCGCTGATCGCCCGGAGACTGGTGTGCGCGAGAACCGCAAAGGACATCGGTAGCAGCCAAGCGAAAAGTGCCAGCACTTCCGCGACCATGGTCGAAGGCACGCCGGGATTGAAGGCCAGGCGCGTCAAAGTCATCCGCTGAGGGTTTCCCGAAACGGCGTGCCGCCTAGCCGGGTGCCGCCCGAGGCCGGGCCGGGCGCACGATCACAGGGGCGCGGCCCGAATCATGCCTTCGTCGGCGGCGCGGGCGAGCGGGTTGCGCAGCGGCGCGCCGAAGATCGGCGAGGAGACCTCGAACACGTCGCCCGGCTCGGGCCGGACGCCGGCCGTGAAGCTGAGCACCGCGGCGCCGATGAAATGGACGTGGACGTCGCCCGGCCGCCGGAACAGCGGGTACTTGAAGTGGTGATGCTCGAGGTTGGCGAAGCTGTGGCTCATGTTCTCCTCGCCCGAGAGCCACTCGGCCTCGAACAGGCATTGTTCGTCGCGCAGCACCCGCACCTGCCCGCGGACGTCCCCGGGCAGCTCGTCGAGCAGAACTTCCGGCCCAAAGGCGCAGGGCCTGAGCTTGGAGTGGGCGAGGTACAGGTAGTTCTGACGCTCGAGCACGTGGTCGGCGAACTCGTTGGCGAGCGCGTAGCCGACCCGCCGCGGCCCGCCCTGATCGTCGATCACGTAGAGCACGGCGATCTCGGCCTCCTCGCCGCCGTCGAGCGCGAACGCCGGCATCTCGAGCGCCTGGCCCGGCGCCGCAACGATGCTGCCGTCGCCCTTGTAGAACCACTCGGGCGCCACACCGATCTGGCCCGGCGCGGGCTTGCCGCCCTCGATCCCGAGCCGGAACATCTTCATGGAATCGCTGAGCTTGGCCTCCTCGGCCGCCTGCACCTGGTGCATCGAATCGCGCGCCTGCGCGCTGCCGATGTGGGTGAGCCCGGTGCCGGTGATCAGGCAGTGCGCGGGATCGGGATGGTCGAGGGGCGCCCGCAGTCGGCCCTCGACGAGCAGGTCCGCGAGCTCCTCCTCGGCCTCGACCGCAGCACCTTCGGCGAGCTCGGAGAGGCTCTGGCCGCTCTCGATCGCGCGGCGCGCGAGCTCGTAGACGCTGGCGACGTCGCGCAGCACCTCGACCTTCCCGCCATCGCCCGCGACCCGGCCAACCCGGCGCTCGCCGGCCGCCGAAACCAACTGCACCAGACGCATCTTCCCGCCTCCCCAGGCTTTTCCTGACGCGCGCTCGTGGCTTGGTTGTCGAGATCGGGCTCAACCTGACGCGCCGGCCCCCGGCCCGTCAAGCTCGCCGGTCGGGCTTGCCTGCGGGGGCGCCAGCGCGCCGGCAAGCGAGCCCAGACCCGAGCCGAGCGCCACCACCTCGCCGACCACGATCAGGGTCGGGCCGGCAAGCCGCGGATCGGGGGCGAGCTCCGGCAGGCTCTCGAGTGTCCCGGTCACCACCCGCTGGTGCTCGTAGGTGCCGTTCTCGATCAGCGCGGCTGGGGTCGCGGCCGGCAGCCCGTGCTCGATCAGCTTGCGGCAGAGGCTGCCCAGCGCCTTGATCCCCATGTAGACCGCGAGCGTCTGGCCGGGTTGCGCCAGGAGCGGCCAGTTCAGCTCGAGCTCGCCGTCCCGGGTGTGGCCGGTGACGAAGATCAGGGTCTGGGCAAGCGCGCGGTGGGTCAACGGAATCGCGGCGGCGGCGGCGCAGCCGATCGCGGCGGTCACGCCCGGCACGACTTGAAACGGGATGCCGGCCGCGGCCAGCGCCTCCAGCTCCTCGCCGCCGCGGCCGAACACGAACGGGTCGCCGCCCTTGAGGCGGAGCACGCGCCTGCCGGCCCGCGCCAGCTCGATCAGCAGCGCATTGATGCCGGCCTGCGGGCAGACGTGGCGATCGCGCATCTTGCCGACGAAGATCCGCTCGACATGCGCAGGCACGAGATCGAGGATGTCCGGGCCGACCAGGCGGTCGTAGACCACGACCTCGGCCTTGCGGAGCAGCCGGAGCGCGCGCAAGGTCAGAAGGTCGGCAGCACCCGGGCCGGCGCCGACCAGCCACACCTCGCCGGTCGGCCGGGCCGGCCCTGACGGCTGGTCGGTCAAGCCGTCACCTCCGGCGGCCCGCCCACGGTCGCGCACCCGCGGCTCAGCCGGCGCGCTCGTAGATCTCGAAGCGCGCCTCGTCGGTATACTCCTGGCCCTCCTGGCCGGCGGCGCGGTAGAGCTCGGTATCCAGGATCAGCCGGCGGTCGTGGAAGATCTTCTCGCAACGGCGGTTGATGAACATGCCCCCGATCGGCGCCTTGCCCTCACCGGGCTTGGCCTCGATGCACTGCCAGCCATCGCGGCCGTAGCGGCCCATGACGCGGATGCCGAACAGATAGGCCGCCTTTCTCTGGTAGTAGCGGGCCTCGGGGTCGGTGACGATGCGCAGGCCCTGGACCACGCCCCGATCGTCGATCAGCAGGGAGGGGATCACCGGGTGGCCAGCGACCTTGGTGCCCTCCCAGCGGTCGCCGAGCGGCGCCAGCGGCGAGGGCGCGAAGGCGAACGCGACCTCGTGCAGGCCGTTCGGGTCCGCCGGGCAGCGGGCGAACTCCGCCCAGCCGCCGAGCGCCGGGCCGGGCTTGGCGCCGTCGCGGCCGCAGGCGAACCCGGTGTAGCCCTCGGCCGGCAGCTCGGCGACCGTCATGCCGACCCGGAGATCGCGAAGATCGCCCTCGAGCGGATTGTCGGCGGCGCTCGCGCTGAGCGCGAGCCCGGCCAGCAACGCCGCGCCGCCGGCCAGCATCATGATCCGGATCGCCATCTGAGCCTCCCCGTCCCCTCGGTCCCGTGACCGCTCGCCGCCCGCCGCGAGCCGGCTGCGCGCTTGCTCCAGGCCCGCGGGCGTGATCCCTTATAGTCCGCGCGACGGGCACTGGGGAGGCGGCATCGATGGCTCTGGCGAAGGTTCTGGGCGGTGCTGCCGGCGCGGCGGCGCTCGCGGCGCTGCTGGTGAGCGCGAGCGGCGCGCCCTCCGCCCCCGACCTCGAGCTCGGTAAGCGGGTCTACAGGAAGGCGAACTGCGTCGGCTGCCACAAATGGCACGGCGGCGGCGGCGGCGGCTACGGCGGGGCGGCGCTGTCGCTGCGCGCGACCGAACTCAACCGCGACCAGCTGATCGAGGTCGTCCGTTGCGGCCGGCCCGGCACCCGGATGCCTTATCACGACCGCCACGCCTACCAGACCAGCAGCTGCTACGGCGACATGACCAAGGCCGACCTCGGCGAGGACTTCCCGGCGCAGGCTGCGATCTTCCTGCGCGACCACGAGATCCTGGCGGTCGTCGACTATGTCCAGAGCGAGCTCCAGGGCAAGGGCGAGCCGACCAAGGCCGACTGCATCGCGTTCTGGGGCGAAGGCGAGCGCCAGTGCCAGAGCATGAAGTGAAGCGCCACCGCGTCCGCCAACATCGCGCGGCGCCCGCGCCGCAGAATCGGGCATCTGGAACGGCTGTGCCGTCCGAGCTCGGTATTAACGAACCCTTTACGGTTGGGCAGTTAACCCTACCTTCGGGAGGTCCATGGGACCGTGGGAATCCGCGCCCGCGGCTGGCGCGGAAAGAACGGGTGCCGCGGGATCGCGTGAACCGATCTTTGCAAATAAGGAACTTCGCCACTATCGGGCTCAGGGTCACACCGAACCGGATATCGGAGCGGAATGGGGCGGATCGCGAACGACCCGCCCCGCGCTGGATCGCCGGGTCTCGCCCGACGATGACCGGGTGGCGTGCTGCTATAGCGAGAAGACGAACAGCATCGAGCCCGGCTGCATCTTCTCCAGCCCCTTGGTGCCGTCGACGAACCATTTCGGCCAGGCGCCGCCGAGCCCGACCTCGATCGCGACGTACTGCTTGCCGTTGACGCTGTAGCTCATCGGCGGCGCGTTGACCCCGGCGCCGGTGTTGAAGCGCCAGAGCTCCTTCAGCGTCTTGGCGTCGAGCGCCACGACCTCGCCCGACGGATGGCCGGTGAACACGAGCCCGCCCGCGGTCGCGAGCACGCCGCCCAGCATCGGGTACTGGGTCTCGTACTTGGCGACGATCTGGCCGGTCTTGGCGTCGAGCGCGGTCACGCTGCCGGTGATCTGCTGGTGCTGGCGCGGCCCGCCGCCGGTGAAGAACTCACGCGGCTTGTACGATTCCTTCGTCATCGTCTTGTTGGTCATCTGGTTGCAGCTCTCGATGACCGGGATGTACCAGACGTCGAGCTTCGGGTTGTAAGCGGTCGGCGGCCAGTTCTTGCCGCCCATGTTGCCCGGGCAGGCCTCGCCGACCGGGTTCTCGCGCGTCGGCGCGTTGATGTAGGGCTGCACGCCCTTGTTCGGGTCGTACTCGACCGGCAGTCCGGTGACCTTGTCGAGGCCCTTGGTCCAGGTCAGCTGTTTGACGAACGGGGTGCCCCAGACGTATTTGCCGCTGGTCCGGTCGATCGCGTAGCCGAAGCCGTTGCGGTCGGCGTGCAGGGCCAGCTTCTTCGGCTGGCCGTCGACCTCGGTGTCGACCAGGACGTTCTCGCCGACGCTGTCGTAGTCGTAGGGGTCGTTGGGCGTGAACTGATGGTACCACTTGATTGCGCCGGTGTCGGCGTCGAGCGCGATCATGCTGTCGGTGTACAGATTGGCGCCCGGCCGATACTCCGCATCCCAGTCGGGACCCGGGTTGCCGACGCCCCAGATCAGAAGATTCTGCTCGGGGTCGTAGGAGCCGGTGACCCAGGTCGAGCCGCCGCCGTGCTTCCAGGCGTCGTGGTCATCGGTCCAGCTGTCGTGACCCGGCTCGCCCGGACCCGGGATCGTGTGCCGGCGCCAGAGCTCCTTGCCGGTATTCAGATCGGTCGCCGCGATCCAGCCGCGGATGCCGTACTCGGCGCCGGAGGTGCCGGTGATCGCCATGTCCTTGACCACGAGCGGCGCCACGGTGATCACCTCGCCGATGCCGGGATCGGCGACCTGACGCTCCCAGGCGACCTCGCCGGTCTCCTTGTCGGTCGCGAGCAGGCGGCCGTCGAGCGTGTGCGAGATCACCTTGTCCTTCCAGAGCGCGACGCCGCGATTGTCGACGCCGCAACAGGCGACCGCACCCGACCAGTCCTTGTCGGTGCCCGGGTCCATCTTCCAGACGAGCTTGCCCGGTCCGTTGCTGATGTCGAGCTTGTAGACCGAGCCCCAGCCGTCGGTGACGTACATCGCGCCGTCCTCGACGATCGGCGTGCCCTCGAGCCCGCCGTGGGGCCAGATGCCGCCGCCCTCGATGCCGCCCATGGCGTAGGTCCAGGCGACCTTCAGGTTCTTGACGTTGTCGGCGTTGATCTGGTCGAGCTTGGAGAACCGGTGGGCCGCGTAGTCCTGATGGTGGGTGAGCCAGTTCTGCGGTTCATTGTCGGCGTTGAGCAGCCGCTCGGTCGTGGTCTGGCTCGCCGCGAGCGCCGGGGTCGCGAGCGCCGCGGCGCATAGCCCGAGCAGCCACGCCGGCCGCCGGGCGCAGGTCCTGTGCCTCATCGTGAACACCTCCCGGGTGACAAAACGCTGAATTGTGGTTCGCGTGCGCGAAGTGCGCGCACAGCGTTACAGCGCCGCGAGGTTAGAACCGGATCCGGGCAGGGTCAAACCTCAAAGGACCTCTCGGAACTCGTGACCGACGGGCAGCTCCCGCGACGCCCGGGAGGCAGCGCGCCGGCGCCTTCGGCGGTCGCGATCGGCGGAGAAAAGCCCGGTCTTTGCTGACCGGCTCAAGGATAGATGATGATCGTCGTACCGTCGTCGACCCGCGCCCAGATCTCGTCGATCTGCTCGTTGGTCAGCGCGATGCAGCCGTCGGTCCAGTCGACGTAGGGGTGACCGACGCGCTCGGCGGACACGCCGTTGGGCAGGCCATGGACC
>DATAOG010000391.1:0-3325 GCA_036265855.1 Geminicoccaceae bacterium
TCGAGCCCGCGGTCGCCGACCTGCCGGCCGTACTCGCCGAGGTACTGCTCGGCCCGGAATTCCGGATAGACATCGATCGGCCGGACCAGCCGCTCCTCCCAGAACGGCCCCTCGGTCGGCATGACGCCTTGCACCTTGCGCACCCGCAGGCTCGTGATCTTCACCGCCGCCCCCCGCTTGTGCCAAACGTTTCGAACAGGCGCGTTGCCGCGCGCTTACCGCAACGGTAGCAGAAAGCTCGCGGAGGACAACAGACTGCCGGGTCTTTGGCGGCAATCTGGACCGGCCCGGGGCGGATCGAACGCGATGGGCTAATACTCCCTCGTCAACCCGACGCCATGAGCGTAATGGTAAAGATCAAGCGTGTGTTTCGGCACTAGCCTTTTCCGGAGGACCAACATGCTTCGGGTCGGGTTGGGTCGATATCTCCTGATTGCCACCCTGCTAGGCAGCCTGGCGGATAGGGTGCCGGCGGTGGGCGCGGAGGCGAGCCCCCGGGCGGTAGTCGACGCTTTGCTCGCCGCCTGGAACGCGCATCAGCCAGGGGATGCCTCGGCGCTGATGGCCGACGACATCACCTATCTCGATATGACCGTCGGCAAGCCGCTCGTGGGCGTGGAGAAAGTGCGTGAAGGGGTGATCCAGCTGTTCATGACAGCGGCGCCGGATCTGAAGTGGGAGATGAGGGGCGAGCCGATCGTGGCGGCCGACCGGATCGCCTTCGAATGGCGCTTCTCCGGGACCAACACCGGTCGCTGGGGCCCGGACACGCCAGCCACCGGCCGGAGCTTCGCCTTCGATGGCGTGAGCTTCATCAGGCTCAAGAACGGCAAGATTGGCTACGAGGCCGACTACTACGACGGACTCGGGTTCCAGCGGCAGTTAGGCTGGATCAAATAGTCGCCGACCCGGCAGCCGTATTGCCGAGGTGACCTGGGATTCTGAGGCGTCCGTCTGGGTCGCTGAAAGACGTGCCGGGACTGGTGACCGAGGCCGAGAGCCTGAAGGTCTTGGTCCACAAACTATGGACGTTCTTTCCCGAACTGCTCGAGGCCAATCGAGACCTTTCTGGCCCGTGAAATCGATCGCAATCAGGACTCGATGTCGTAGTCGCGGGCGGTGGTGAGTGCGATCAGGCGGAGGTCGTGGCGGGCGAGGTTGGCTTGCGCGCCCTCGAGGCGATCGACGATGGTGATCACGGTGCGGACCTCGGCGCCGGCTTCGCGCGCGGCCTCGACGGCGCGCAGCACCGAGCCGCCCGACGTAGTCACGTCGTCGACCAGAAGCGCGCGCTTGCCGGCGATCGGAAAGCCGTCGGGCAGGCCCTCGACGATCTTCTGCGTGCCGTGCTCCTTGGCCGCCTTGCGGACGAAGAAGCCCGCGACCGGCCGGCGGCGGCTGAAGCTCAGCTGGGCGACGCAGGCGACGATCGGCACCGCCCCGATCTCGAGCCCGCCGACCAGCGCAGCACCCTCGCGCTCCGCCTCGTCCAGCACCAGCTCGCCGATCAGCGCCGCGCCTTCGGGGTCGAAGCAGGTCGGCTTCATGTTGAAGTAGAACGAGGATTCCGCGCCCGAGACGAGCTTGATCCGGCCGCCGCGCAGCAGCGAGCGGCGCGTGATCAGCCCGATCAGCCGGTCACGTCGCGAGATGTCCTGAGCCGCCACGATCGTCGTCATGAGCCCGCCGGGAAAGCCTTGCCGAGCGGCGCGCATGATACGGGCCATGCCTTGCCAAGACCACCTCGGATCTCGATGTTAGGGCGGGAAGCGGGGAGGAATCGGCACGCGCAGAGCGTGCATCGAGGCAAGGCGCATGCAGACCGTCTTCACGGCCGAGCAGCTGAGGGATCCGGACGTCCGCTCTTCGGAGGCGATCATCCGGCGCTGCGTGCATTGCGGCTTCTGCACCGCGACCTGCCCGACCTATGTGCTGCTCGGCGACGAGCTCGACAGCCCGCGCGGCCGGATCTACCTGATCAAGGACATGCTGGAGAACAGCAAGCCGGCGAGCGCTGAGGTCGTCAAGCATATCGACCGCTGTCTCTCCTGCCTTGCCTGCATGACCACCTGCCCGTCCGACGTCCACTACATGCATCTGGTGGACCACGCCCGGCGGCACATCGAGGAGACCTATACCCGCCCGCTGCCGGAGCGCCTCCTGCGCAACCTTTTGGCAATCGTGCTGCCGAGGCCCTCGCTGTTCCGCTTTTCCCTGCATGCGGCCAGGCTGGCCCGGCCGCTCGCGCGCTTGCTGTCGGGCCGCCTGCGCACGCTGTTCGAGCTGGCGCCGGTCTCGATCCCGGAAGCTTCGTCAGCCGGCCGGCCGCAGGTGTTCCCGGCGGAAGGGCCGAGGCGGGCGCGGGCAGCACTGCTCGCCGGCTGCGCCCAGCAGGTGCTGGCGCCCGAGATCAACGAGACCACCATCCGGCTTTTGACCCGGCACGGCGTCGAGGTCGTGGTCGCGCGGGGCTCCGGCTGCTGCGGCGCGCTCACCCACCACATGGGCAAGGAGCGGCCGGCGCTGCGCGACGCCAGGGCCAACATCGACGCCTGGTGGCGGGAGCTCGAGGGCGCCGGGCTCGACGCGGTCGTGATCAACGCGTCGGGGTGCGGAACCACGGTCAAGGACTACGGGTTCATGCTCCGGGAGGATGCCGCCTATGCCAAGAAGGCCGCCCGGATCAGCGCGCTCACCAAAGACATCACCGAGCTGATGACCGAGCTCGGGCTGCAGCCGCCGGTCGGCGTGCCGGAGCTGACGGTCGCCTACCATTCGGCCTGCTCGATGCAGCACGGGCAGGCGATCCGCGTCCAGCCCAAGCAGCTCCTGAGCCAGGCCGGCTTCACGGTCAAGGACGTGCCAGAAGGCCACCTCTGCTGCGGCTCGGCCGGCACCTACAACCTCCTGCAACCCGCGATCGCGACCAGGCTGCGCGAGCGCAAGGTCAAGAACATCGAGCGGCTCGGCCCGGACCTGATCGCGACCGGCAACATCGGCTGCATCACCCAGATCGCGGCCGGCACCGCGATTCCGATCGTGCATACCGCGGCACTGCTCGACTGGGCGACCGGCGGGCCCGTGCCGAAAGGGCTCGAGACCCTGGTCGCGGCGCGCGCCGGGCGGCAGGCGGGCGCGGTGCCGGAGGCCGCGGACTGACCAGGCGCGGCGCCCGGCGCGCCGCCAAAAACGGGGAGGACCCGCCGTCATGGCAGCGGCAGCAAAGCTCAACGGCGACATCGATCCGGCCGAGACGCGGGAGTGGCTGGAGTCGATCGACTCGGTGCTCGAGTTCGAGGGTACCGACCGGCTGCGCTTCCTGCTC
>DATAOG010000392.1:0-15295 GCA_036265855.1 Geminicoccaceae bacterium
TGACGGCCGAGGCTCCGGGCGGGCCGGATCATCGAGCGCATGCGCGTGAGCGCTGAGCCCGCCGTCCAGGCGCCGCCCGCGCCGGGGCGGCTCCTGCATTCGGTGGCAACGGTCGGCTCGATGACGCTGGTCTCGCGCGGACTGGGGTTCGTGCGCGACATGCTGGTGGCCTATGTGCTCGGCGCCGGCCCGCTGGCGGATGCCTTCTTCGTCGCCTTCAAGCTGCCCAACTTCCTCCGCCGTCTGTTCGCCGAGGGCGCGTTCAACGCCGGCTTCGTGCCGATGTTCGCGCGCACGCTCGAGGCCGACGGCGCCAAGGTCGCAAAAGCATTCGCCGAACAGGCCCAGGCCGTGCTGGTCGCGATCCTGTTGCCACTGGTCCTGGTCGCGATCCCGCTGATGCCCTGGGTGATCACGATTTTCACGCCAGGGTTCGAGCCGCCCGATCCGCGCTACGCGGCCGCGGTCGAACTGTCGCGGATCACCTTCTGCTACATTCTCTTCATCTCACTGGTGGCGCTGCAGAGCGGTGTTCTCAATTCGATGAACCTGTTCGGGGCAGCCGCCGCGAGCCCGGTCGTGCTCAACATCACGATGATCACGGCGCTGGGCCTGACGGAGGCCGGGCTCGGCGCGCCCGCATACACACTCGCCTGGAGCGTTGCCGCCGCCGGGCTCTTGCAGTTCCTCTGGCTACGCTTCTCGCTCTATCGCGCCAATATGGCGCTTGCGCCCCGCCGCCCGCGGATCAGTCCCGAGATCCGGCGCCTGTTCGCGCTGATCGTGCCGGGCGCAATCGGCGCCAGCGCCGCCCAGATTAGCGCGCTCGTCGACATCTTCTTCGCCTCGCTGCTGCCGACCGGCGCGGTATCCTACCTCTACTACGCCGATCGCCTGAGCCAGCTGCCGCTCGGGGTGATCGGCGTCGCGATCGGGACCGCGCTGCTGCCGCTGCTCGCGCGTCAGCTGCGCGCCGGCGACACCGCAGCCGCGCTGAAGAGCCAGAACCTCGCGGTCGAGCTCGCGCTGCTCTTGACGCTGCCGTCCGCGCTCGCGCTGATCGTGCTCGCCTGGCCGATCATGCACGTGCTGTTCGAGCATGGCGCTTTCGGTCCCGAGGACAGCATCAAGACCAGCTGGGCGCTCGCGGCCTATTCGGCCGGGCTGCCCGCCTACGTCCTGATCAAGGTCCTGACGCCCGGTTTCTTCGCGCGCGAGGACACGCGCACCCCGGTCAAGGTCGCGCTCGTGGCGCTCGCCGCCAACCTCGTCCTCGTGCTGACCCTGATGTGGCCGCTCGCCCATGTCGGCATCGCACTCGCGACCGCGCTCTCGGCTTGGTTGAACGCCGGCCAGCTCGCCTGGCTGCTGCACCGCGACGGGCTGCTCCAGCCCGACGCCCGGCTGCGGCGGCGCCTGCCGCGGATCGTCGGCGCCTCCTTCGCGATGGCGGTCGGCCTCTGGCTCGCGGGCAAGCTGCTGGCGCCCTTGCCCGCGGCGCCAAGTCTCGGGGTTCTGATCGTCATCGGCGGCGCCGGCTTCCTGATGCTGGCCAGGCTGTTCGGCGCGCTCGATTTCCTCGAGTTGCGCCAAGGGCTCGGCCGGCGCCGCGCTTGACCTCGGCTCTGCCTTCCCGATAACTGCCCCGCATCCAATCCAAAGACGAGCGAAGGCGGACCATGCAAGGGCGGATCTTCTCGGGCGTGCAGCCGAGCGGCAACCTGCATCTCGGTAACTATCTCGGCGCGATCCGCAACTGGGTGCGGCTGCAGGGGGAGTACGAGGCGATCTACTGCATCGTCGATCTGCACGCGATCACGGTGCCCCAGGAGCCCGCGAGCCTGCGCGCCAAGACGCTCGAGGTCGCGGCGGGCTTCCTTGCCGCCGGGCTCGATCCCAAGCAGACCACGATCTTCGTCCAGAGCCACGTGCCGGCCCACACCCAGCTCGCCTGGGTGCTCAACTGCTTCACCCCGCTCGGCTGGCTGAACCGGATGACCCAGTTCAAGGACAAGGCCGGCCGGCACCGTGACCAGGCGCTGACCGGGCTCTACGTCTATCCGGTGCTGATGGCGGCCGACATCCTCGCCTACCGCGCCACCCACGTGCCGGTCGGGGAGGACCAGAAGCAGCATCTGGAACTGTCGCGCGACGTCGCCGGCACCTTCAACCGGCGCTACGAGACCGAGTTCTTCCCGTTGCCGGAGCCTTTGATCTTCGGGGCCGCGACCCGGGTCATGAGCCTGCGCGACGGCCAGAAGAAGATGAGCAGCTCCGACCCGAGCGATCAGTCGCGGATCAACCTCACCGACGATGCCGACACGATCGCGCTCAAGATCCGGCGCGCGAAGTCGGACAGCCACATGGGCCTGACCTACGATCCGGAGAACCGGCCGGAAGCGGCCAATCTTTTGACCATCTACGCCGCGCTTGCCGATCAGCCGCGTGCCGAGGTCGAGGCGCGCTTTGCGGAGACCTCGTTCTCGGCCTTCAAGTCGGAGCTCGCCGACCTCGCGGTCGCCAAGCTTGCGCCGGTCACCTCCGAGATGCGCCGTCTGATGGCGGCGCCGGACCACATCGATCAGCTGTTGCGTCAAGGCGCGGAGCGGGCCGAGGCGAGCGCCGCCGACAACCTCGCCCGGGTCTACGATCTGGTAGGTTTCCTGCCGCGTTAGCGCCGCGCCCCGGACCAGGCGGACGCTCGAAGAGGAGCGAATGAACCGAACGATCAGCCGCCGCGCAGCACCGCTTCGAACAGCACCAGCGCCTCCCGGGTAAAGCGCCACATGTTCGCCTCGCGGTCCGACTGGCCGGTCTCCACGGTCAGGCTGCGCGTCTGCGGGCCGGCGAGCGCGATGCAGCTGTGGCCCGGAGCATCGCCGTAGCGGTTGCCGGAGGGACCGGCGGCGCCGGTCTCGCCCAACCCCCAGGTCGTGCCGAGCCGCGTCCGGATAGCCTGCGCCTCGAGGAGCGCGTAGGCCTCGGTGCTCGGGCGCATGCCGGGGTGGCGCGCGAGATCCTCCTCGAGCAGCACCGAGCGCGCGGCATGGGTATAGATCACGCCGCCGCCGACGAAATAGGCGGATGCCCCGGGCGCCGACAGCAGCGCCGCGGCGATCAGCCCGCCGGTCGAGGATTCCGCGACCGCGACCGTCTCTCCCCGCGCCTTCAGCAGCCTGCCGACCGCCTCGCCCATCGCTGACAGCCTCGGCATCGCACTATTGTCCCTTGAATGAGCGCGCTCAGAAGGTCTCGACCCAGGGGCGTAGCTCGACCTCCCAGGTCCAGGCGCTGCGCGGCTGCTTCAGCACCGCGAGATAGGTCTGCGCGATTGCGTCCGGGTCGAGCATGCTGTCGGGCCGGTCGGGCGGCTCCCGCCGGCCGGCGCTGCGCACGCCGCCGTCGATCACGAAATGGGCGACGTGGATGTTCTTGGGCGCGAGCTCGCGGGCCATGCTTTGCGCGAGCCCCCGGAGCGCGAACTTGCCCATCGCGAACGGCGCCGAGCGCGCATAGCCCTTGACGCTCGCGGACGCGCCGGTGAACAGGATGGCACCGCGGCCCTGCCGCAGCATGCGCTGCGCCGCTCGTTGGCCCACGAGAAAGCCGCCGAAAGCGCTGACCATCAGCGTCTGCTTGACCTCCTCGGGCGCGAGGTCGACCAGCGCGCCCTGGACCCGGTAGCTCGGATTGTAGTGCACGACCTCGAGCGGCCCGAGCTTCGCGTCCGCATCCTTGAACAGCCGTTCGACCTGGGCCGCTTCCGTGACGTCGCAAGCAAAGGCGACGCCGCCGATCTCGGCGCGGATCGCGTCCAGCTTTTCCGGCCGGCGCGCGGCGAGCCCGACCCTGAACCCGTCCGCCGCCAGCTGCCTGGCGAACGACGCGCTGATGCCATCGCCGACCCCGACGATCAAGGCACTCCCAGCCATGATCCCTCCCTGCGCAAGCGGCCGCCCCGACCAGCGTACCCGGTCGCGACCTTAACCGAATCTCAACCCTGCTGGCTTCAGTCTTTCTTCGGGTGGTCCATGCGACCCTGGGACTCCGCGCCCGCCTCAGTCCGGGCCGGATTGCCAGGAACTGCCTCGAGCATCGAGCAGCATCAGGCCTTAGGCTCGGCGAGATGCCCCCGCGGCCGTCGAGGTCGCGCCCGTCGGCCCTTGGTTTGAGCTCGTTTCCCGACGCCCTCCCCGCAGCGGCAGGTAGGGATGGCGGCGCCAGGTCCGACGGCGGGCGCTTCAGTTCGACAGGCTCACCAGGGCAGGGTGCGCCTGGTGTGGCGCCGGCCGATTGCCGCAGCCTCCGGGGTCGCGGCACCGATCCGGACGCCGTCCGCGAGCTGCGCGATCACGTCGTCGGGCCGAACCATCTCGAGGAACGCGACTTGGGCCCGCTCGCAGGCGGCTTTGACCCGCGCCCGCGCCGCCGCCATCTCGGGCGGATAGGGCGGATCGTGCGCGTCCTTGTGGCCGAATGCCATGCCCATGTCGCCCGGCCCCCATTCGGCGAACGCGATCCCCGGGATCGCGAGGCTCGCCTCGGCGTTGTCGAGTGCCCGCCGGTTCTCGACCTTGAGCCCGAGCATCAGCTCGCCCGCAGGATTGAGCGGCCAGGCATCGGCGCAGTCGAGATATTCGTCCGGTGCGAGCCCCCAGATCGGCGCCGCCAGTCCCTGACCGCCGGCGCCGCGCCGGCCCCGATCGAGCCCCTCGCCGACGCCCGCGCTCTGGAACGGATAGCGCGCCGCCTCGACGAACGTCCTGATCGCGGCCGGGGTCTCGGCGTGGCAGAGTAAGAGACCATGCACGCCGGCGGCGAGCGCCTGCTTGATCATCCAGCTGTTGGCGCGCACCGTGCGCTCGTCGGTGCCATCGCACGGCAGGGTCACGATCACCGCAGGCGTGCGGTGGCCGCTCCGGGTCGGGCCGCCGTCGACCAGGCCGCGCATGAATGCGTGCAGCGCTCCAGGCTCGAACGGATGGTGCTCGAGATCGACGATCAGACAGTCGGCCCAGGTCTCTGCCTGCTCGCGGCCGCTCTGGTAACAGGTCCGGGTGACCACGGTCGAATAGACTGGCTGCCGCTCGGTCAGCAGCTCGATCGCGCGATTCACTCTTGCCATCCGATTCCTCCCTCCAGCCCCGGCGCTGCGCTCAGGCGGCGGTCGACCCGGATAGTCCCGGCAGGCGTGGCCGATGCCCCTTAAGCTGCGGCTGCCGGATCAGAGTGTCCGGACGGCACGGTCCCGGCAAGCCGGTTCCGGTGTCAGGGCGCTGTTTTCGCCAGAACGCGCGTGTCGCGGAGTCTGAAGGTTTTGGCCGCGCCCGTCGGTCGGAGATGCTGCCTGATCAGCACGAGTGCTGCGCGCAGACCGCGTCCGCCTCGAGCGGGGCCAGCTGGTCCCGGACGTAGGCGATGTCCGAGCCGTGGCGCTGAAACTCGACCTTGACGACCTGGCCGGCGCGGTCGAACCACAGGTCACGCTCCTCGTCCCCGACCATGCGGTAGTGATCGACGTCGAGCAGCTGGCCGTCCAGCGAGAGCTTCTCCGCTCCGATCAGCTTGAACGAGACCTTCAGGGTCTGGTCCTCGACGACCGAGAAGAAGTCGTGGTGCTTGAGCGTTTCTGGGTTCCAGACCGCGAGGATGCGCTTGGAGGCGTCGAACCGGTCGACGCGGCCGTTGACGGTGCGCACGTAGCCCTGGCCGTCGGGTCGCACCCGGATGTCGAGCTTCTCGCCGTTGTCGTTGGTGGTGGCGTCGACCTGGACCGCGCGGCCGTCCTGCCACAGTTCCCTTGCCCGGTGCTCGAAGGTGTAGATCGGGATCATCGCGAACTTGACCTCGATCTCGGTCGCTTCCCGGATCTCGATCCGACTGCCGCTGCGATCGAACACGAACTGGTGCCGGCCGATCGGCTGGCCGTCCTTCAGCACGGTGAAGGTGTAGGCGCCGGTCTGATCTGCCCGTGCCAAGCCCGCCGTGAGTGCCAGCAGCACTCCCGCGCCCATCGATAGAGCGAGCTTGAGCGACATTCTACCAACATTCCCAAACCTTAGACCATATCTCTCCGACAGCAGGTAAGCAAGAGCCAAGGAAACCGGCGGAATCTGGCGATCGGCTTGGCACGCCTCGGGATCGGGCGGCTCTCAGCGCCCTAATCCATGGGCGGCGGCGGGCGCGTCGCACTGCCGAACCGCTCCACACAGCGCCGCAGCCACAGTCCGATCTCGGCGACCGCAAGACCGAGCACGGTACCGATCGCGCTGACCAGCCAGCTCGCCGCGTCGGGCGAGCGGTCCGGTGCGAACAGCCGCAGGACTTCGACGGCCGCCCCGACCAGCAGCCAGCAGGCCAGGTGAACCAGGAGCGGCACGCGCGGCCGGCCGATCCGCACCAGCAGCGCCAGCAGCGCGAATACCAGGGCATGGCCGAAGGCGTCCGGATACGGCATCGGCATGCCAAAGCCGGTCGCCAGCCGGTCGATCAGCTCCCGGCGCAGCACCACCGGCACGAACAGGCCCGCCACCAGCACCGACAGCACCCCGACCAGCCATTGGCGGACCAGCGGCAGGCGCACGCCGCGATAGACCCCGCTCGCCACTCGAAAGGCGAGCAGGCTCCAGCCGCACACCAGCAGCGCCGCCGCCAGCCGGAACGACGTCCGCTCGTCGACGATCGTCAGATCGAGGTTGGCGATTTCGATCCGGCCGCTGGTGGGCAGCTCGATCCCGAGCGTCACCTCGGACGCGCCGACGAAATCGAACACTGCTTCGAAGTGCCGGCGGGGCGCGGTCCCGACCAGGCTGGCGAGGGTCTTTTCATCCTCCCGAAGCCCGGTGCCGGCGGGCGTCCCAGGCATCAGGTAGACCCGTGCGGTCTGCCAGGGCTCGGGGCCCTGCTCGACCCCGCTGGTTGCGGCATCGGTGCTGAGCCGCAGGCTGATCGGGCCTGGCGGCAAGGAGATCGTGCGGCGCAGATAGACCTCCCGCTGCGGGCCATGGTTCTGAAGAATTGCGTGCCCGACTTCGGCCTCGTCGAGCGTGACCAGGCCCGCGGTCCGCCAGCCGCGGAACCCGTCTCGGAAATCCGTATTGTCGAGGACCGAGTGGCCATCCGCCTGGTAGCGCGGCAGATAGGCGAAGGTGGCGATGGTCAGCAGCGCGAGCAGGGCTGCGAGGCCGATCGCGAGCATCAGGGCGCGCAATCCGCCGCGCTTGAGGCTGCCGGGCCGGCCGGCCCGGCGCTGGCCCGGGGCCTCGGCGCGGGTCGCAGCGCTCATCGGCGGCGCCCGCGCCCTCGCAACGCTCCCGCTTCAGACATTGAGCAGCAGGTGCTCGCGTTCCCAGGAGCTGATCACGCGCTGATAGGCCTCCTGCTCGGCCTCCTTGACCATGATCAGCGCCTCGACGAACTCCTCGCCGAGGACCTGCCGCAGCGGCCGCGTGCGCCGCAGCTGGTCCAGCGCATCCGCGATGTGCCGCGGCAGGGTCTGGGCGAGGCGGTAGGCACTGCCCTCGATCGGCTTGGTCGGCTCGAGCTCGTCGATGATGCCGAGCAGGCCGCAGGCGAGCGACGCGGCGATCGCGAGGTAGGGATTGGCATCGGCCCCGGCCACGCGGTTCTCGACCCGGCGCGAGGCGCCGTCCGAATCGGGCACCCGCAGGCCGACGGTCCGGTTCTCCCAGCCCCAGTGGAGGTTGATCGGCGCGTCGGAATGGCGCCGCAGCCTTCGATAGGAGTTGACGTTCGGCGCTAGCAGCGGCATCGCCGCCGGCAGATACTTCTGCAGGCCGGCGATGTACTGAAGGAACAGATCGGTGAAGCCGTCCTGATCGGCGGCGAACAGGTTGGCGCCGGTCTCGAGATCGACCACGCTCTGATGGATGTGCATGGCGCTGCCGGGCTCGCGCTCCATCGGCTTCGCCATGAAGGTCGCGTAGATGCCGTGCTTGAGCGCAGCCTGGCGGAGCGTGCGCTTGAACAGGAAGGCCTGGTCGGCGAGCTCGAGCGCGTCGCCGTGGTTGAAATTGATCTCCATCTGCGCCGCGCCGCTCTCATGGGTCAGCGTGTCGACGTCGATGTCCTGCGCTTCGCACCAGCCGTAGACGTCCTCGAAGATCGGGTCGAACTCGTTGACCGCCTCGATGCCGTAGCTCTGGCGCGCCGATTCCGGCCGGCGCGAGCGACCGACCGGCGGCTCCAGCGGGTAGTCCGGATCCTCGTTGATCTTGGTCAGGAAGAACTCGAGCTCGGGCGCGACCACCGGGCGCCAGCCGCGCTCCGCATAGGCGCGCAGCACCCGCCTGAGAACCTGGCGGGGCGCGATCGCGACCTCGGCGCCGTCATGGTGATAGCAGTCGCTGATCACCTGCGCGGTCGCTTCCTCGTACCAGGGCACGACCCGCAGCGAGCGCGGGTCGGGGCGCATCCGGACGTCGCGCAGCCCCGGGTCGGTGACCCGGTCCTCGGCCGCATAGTCACCGGTGACCGTCTGGACGAAGACCGCCTCCGGCAGGCGCAGCGTGTCCTCGGTCAGCGAGCGGATGAACTTGGTCGCCGGCAGAATCTTGCCGCGCGCGATGCCGTTCAGGTCGGCAACCAGGCATTCGACCTCGGTGACCTCACGCTCACGAAGCCAACGCTCCATGTCGCTCATGGTTCGATCTCGCAGCGGCGCGCGCGCGGCAGGCGGCACCAAAGGCGGCGAACAGGCGTCGTGAGATCGGGTGCTCGAGCAGCCGCCACTCGGGATGCCACTGGACGCCAAGCACGAATCCGGGCGCGCCCTCCAGCCGAACCGCCTCGATCGTGCCGTCGAGCGCGACCGCCTCGACCACCAGACCCGGCGCGAGGCGGTCGATCGCCTGACCGTGCAGCGAGTTCACGACGATCCGATCGACCCTGCCGAGCAACTGCTGCAGCATGCCGCCCTGGATCAGCAGAACCTCATGCGCCGGCCCATAACGCTCCGCCAGCGCGACTGCCTTGTCCGAGCGGTGATCGAGCCGGTCCTGGAGCCCATGCACCTCCTGATGAAGAGAGCCGCCGAGCGCGACGTTCAGTTCCTGAATGCCACGGCAGATCGCGAACAGCGGCACCGCGCGCGCGATCGCCCGCCGGATCAGGGGCAGCGTCGTGGCGTCGCGGGCCGGGTCGCTGGCGCTGCCGGGCGGCGCGAGCGGTCCCTCATAATGATGCGGCTCGACGTTCGAAGGGCTGCCGCTCAGCAGCAGGCCGTCCAGCCCGTCCAAAAGGGCGTCCGGGTCGATCCGGCCGCCGACCGCCGGGATCAGCAGCGGCAGGCCGCCCGCGCCGTCGATCACGCCGTCGACGTATTTGGCGCCGACCTGGTGGAAACCGTAGCCTTCGGGCGCGACCAGGCAGGCGGGGATGCCGACAACGGGGGTACGCTCGCGGGAAGCCATCTCGCGGGGACTCATGGTGGGGTTCTAGCTGAGCCTAGGGCCGGAAACAAGCGCAGGGGGCCGGACCACGCTCCGACCGGAATCGTCGGTCAGAAAGGCTCCGATCGGAACCAGAGGCTCAGAACAACCGGAATCATAGGCTCAGGAAAAATGCGTGCCGGGCCGATCGCCGGCCCGGCACCCTGTCTGTTGGAGCGCTGCTGACGGAAGCTTAGGCCGCCTTAACGCTCTTGCCCTCGATCGCCTTGGGCTCGGTTTTGCCCGGACCGATCGCGATCTTCTGCGGCTTCATCGCCTCGGGCACCTCGCGCACCAGCTCGATATCGAGCAGGCCGTTGGCCAGTTTGGCGCCGGTCACCTTGACGTGATCGGCCAGCTGGAAGCGGTGCTCGAACGCCCGCCGGGCGATGCCCCGATGCAGGTAGGCGACGTTCTTCTCGGCCTCGGCGTCATTGGCCTTGCCGCGCACGGTCAGGACGTTCTCCTGAGCGACGAGCTCCAGCTCGTTCTCGCCGAAGCCGGCGACCGCGAGGGTGATCCGGTAGGCGTCCTGACCGGTCTTGACGATGTTGTACGGCGGATACGACGGCTCCTGCGTGCCGCGGAACGCCGTCTCGAACAGATCGTCCAGTCGATCGAACCCGACCGAGTAACGGAACAGGGGGCTAAGGTCGAAGCTACGCATCGTCACATCCTCCTTGGAGCGATTGACTGCAGGTCCGTCTTGCGACCGGACCCTGCGGACTTGTCGGTCCCGGTTCGGCGACCGACATCGGCTATTTAAGCAAGGTCGGCCGAGGTTCAAGAGGGCGGTCAAGCGGATTTCGACTGCGATCGGCCGCCGCCAGACGGCCTTGGCCGCCGGCGCCGAGAGGGCCTATGCTGCCGCGCATGACCCTGGAAGGCCTCTTGTCGCTCAAAGCCCTGCTGACCGGCGGGGCGCTCCTGATCTTCCTGGCGTGGGAGCGACTCTGGCCGGCGGCCGAAAGCCCGCTTTTGGCGCGCTTCGGGCACGCGAGCCGGGCGGCCTGGCGCCGGCTCGCCCGCAACCTCGGCCTGTTCGGCATCAACCTCGCTCTGTCGCCGCTCGTCGTGCTGCCGATCACGATCTGGGCGACGGGGTTCGAGCTCGGGCTGCGGCCCGCCTGGTGGGGCGGCTGGCCCGGCCTGCTGCTCGATCTGCTGCTGCTCGATTTCTGGATCTACTGGTGGCACCGGGCGAACCATGAGGTTCCGTGGCTCTGGCGTTTCCACGAGGTCCATCACCTGGACGAGCTGCTCGACAGCACGACCGCGCTGCGCTTCCACTTCGGCGAGGTGCTGCTGTCGGCTCTGGCGCGCGCGCTCGTGATCGTCCTGTTCGACTTTCCGCTGAGCTCGGTACTGGTGTTCGAGACGCTGCTGCTGACCGGCACGATATTTCACCACAGCGACGCCCGCCTGCCGCCGCGGCTCGAGCCCGCGCTCGCGCGCGTGATCATCACGCCCTCGATCCACTGGGTGCACCACCACGCGCGCCGCGCCGACACCGACTCGAACTACGGCACGATCTTCAGCTTTTGGGACCCCCTGTTCCGCTCGAAGAGCCGCACCCGCCGCTGGCTGACCATGCCGATCGGCGTCGAGGGCCGGCGCGAGCGGCCCCTGCTCCAGCTGATCGCCACGCCGTTCGAGCGCCGGCCCTGGGGCGGGCGGGCGGATGCTCAGGACGGGGCCGGGCTGCCGACAATGAAGCCCGCGCCGCGCTCGAGCCGCCAGTAGAGCAGCCCAAGCCAGAGGCCGCGCGTCGCCATGAGCAGCAGCAGCGCGAGCCAGAGCCCGTGGTTGCCGAGGCTCGGCATCAGCGTCCAGGCGGCGAGCAGGAACACGGCGAGAGCCAGTGCCATGCCGTTGCGCATCTCGGCGGTCCGGGTGGCGCCGATGAACACGCCATCGAACAGGAACGCCCAGACCGCGACCGGTGGCAGAGCGATCAGGTAGGGCAGATAGGCGAGAGCGCTCGCGCGCACCGTTTCGAGTCCGGTCATAAGCCCGATCGCCGCGCGCCCTCCGATCCCGAACGCCAGCGCGAACAGCGCCGCCAGCGCGAGCGCCAGGACCAGATTGGCGTTGGTCGCGACGCGCGCGCCCGCCCGGTCGCCGGCCCCGGCGTAGCGGCCAACCATGGCCTCGGCGGCGTGCGCAAAACCATCGAGACCGAACGCGGCCAAAGTCAGGAAGTTGAGCAGCACCGCGTTGGCGGCGAGCATGATCTCGCCCTGGCGGGAACCGAGCGCGGTGAAGGTCAGGAACGCGGTTTCCAGGCTGAGGCTGCGGAGCAGGATGTCGCGGTTGACCGCGAGCAGGCGGACAAAGGCGGCACGCCGGCCGAGCGCGGGCCAGCTCCAGGCGCCGGGCAGATCCCTGAGCACCCGGCCGGCTAGCCAGAGGCCGAGCGCGACGCCGCCATACTCGGCGGCCACGGTGGCGATCGCGACCCCGGCGACCCCCCAGCCGAAGCCCAGCACGAGCAACAGATCGAGGCCGATATTGACGCCATTGGTCGCGATCAAGAGCATCATCGGGCCGCGCGCGTTCTGCATGCCGAGCAGCCAGCCGAGCAGGACGAGGTTGGCGAGCCCGGCCGGGACGCCAAGCAGCCGGATCCGCAGATAGGCCTCGAGCTCGGCCGCGACCGACGGGTCTGGCGCAAAGATCATCGCGGCCAGCAAGCGGATGCCAGGGGAGGCGAACAGCAGCAGCAGCGCGATCAGCAACGCCAGCAGCAGGGCGCGGGCCAGCCCGGCGCGCAGTTCCTCGCCATCATTGCGGCCCCAGGCCTGAGCCGTCAGGCCGGTCGTGCCCATGCGCAAGAAACCGAACACGAAATAGAGCACGTCGAACAGCACGGCGCCGATCGCGACCGCGCCGAGATAGTGCGGCGCCGGCAGATGGCCGATCACGCTGGTGCCAGCGATGCCGAGCAGCGGCACGCTCAGATTCGAGAGGATCAGTGGCCAGGCGAGCCGCCAGGCCTCGCGATAGGCGCTCATCACAGGCGCGGATCAGGGCCGGGCCGCTGTCGAGACCGGATGATCCGAAGGAGCGCGCCGTTCTAGTTGACGTAGTACTTGCGGTAGTAGCCGTGATAGTAGCCCGAATCGGCGTAGCCGTAGCGCGCGTGCTTCTTCACGTCGACCCGGGCGAGCACGATGCCCGCGATGTCCGCGCCGGCATCGATCATCTGGCGGATGCCGGCGAGCGCGACATTGCGCGGCGTCTGCTCCCAGCGAATCACGTAGACCGACTTGTCGACGATGCCGGACAGCGTGAAGCCGTCCGACACCGCGGCGACCGGCGGCGTGTCGATGATCACGAGGTCGTAGTAGGCGGCCATCTCCTCGAGCAGGATCTTCATGGTCGAGGACCGGAACAGGTCGGGCGGGCTGACCACACCGACCCCGGCCGGCAGGAAGTCGAGGCCGGATTTCTCGTCCCGCTTGATCGCCGACTCCGGGTTGGCGCGCCCCGTCAGGACGTCCGAGAGACCGTTCGTGTTGGGCAGGCCGATGACCTCATGCAGGCGCGGCCGGCGCAGATCGGCGTCGATCAGGATCACCCGCAGGCCGGAGCGGGCGGATTGCCGCGCGAGCGACGCCGCGATCGTCGACTTGCCTTCGAGCGGCACGGAGGACGTCACCAGGATCGTCTTCGGCGGACGCCCGCCATCGCTCAGGAACAGGCTCGTGCGGATCCGCTGCAGGGCCTCGGCATAGGCCGAGTTGGGCTTCTGCAGGATGTAGTCCTCGGCCGGATCGCCCTGGGTGTCGCGGCGGCTCAGGTCAGGCACGAGCGCCAGAGCGCGCACCCCGAGCGCCGCCTGGATCTCGTCGGCGCTGCGGAAGCCGTAGTCGGAATCCCAGCGCTCGACCACGAACACCAGCAGCACGCCCAGCACGAACGAGGCCGCAAACGCGATCAGCGTGAACAGCTTGGTCTTCGGATAGGACGGGCTCACCGGTACGTCGGCGGCGGAAAGGATCCTCGCGTCTGCCTCCTGCGCCCCCTGCTGCTCGACGATCTCCTTGAAGCGGGTCAGGAAGGTCTGGAACAGCTCGCGGTTGGTGTCGGCATCGCGGGTCAGGTTTTTCAGCTCGACCCCGGCCAGATCGACCTTCTGCGCGTCACTCTGGAGCTTGGCCATGTTGTTGGACAGCTCCTGCTCCCGCGCCTTGGCGACCGCGACCTCGTTGACGTCGTCCTGAACGATCCGCTGAACCTCGTCCTTCATCTTGCTGCGGATGCTCTTTATCTCAGCCCGCGTGTTGACCATCTGCGGATGGTTCTCGCCGAAGGTGGTCGACATGTCGGCCAGCTGCCGCATCAGCTGGGTCTCTTGTTCCCTGAGGCTGCTCATCAGCGGCGAGGTCAGGACCAGAGCGGCGGCGTCGATGCCGCCATGCGAGTTGAGCAGGCTCTTCGCTTGACTGAGCCGCGCCTCGGCCTCGGCGCGTTGGGCCTGCGCCAGCGCCAGCTGGGAATTGAGCTGGAAGAACTGCAGCGTGACCGGATTGTTGTTCTGATTGGTGTTGTCGACCAGGTTGTTCTTGGTCCGGTACTCGACAATCTTAGCTTCGGACTCGAGGACCTGACCCCGCAACTCGTCGATCTTTTTCGAGAGCCAGTCGGTCGCCCGCTGCGCCGCCTGGTATTTCGTCTCGAGCTGGGTGACCAGGTATTCCTCGGCCATCTTGTTGGCGATGTCGGCGGCCTTGGCCGGATCCTCGGACGTGAAGCCGAGCGTCATCACGTAGGATCGGCCGTCCTGGGAAACGTCGAGCCGGCTGGCGAACTGATCGATCACCCGGTTCATCTCGAGCGCGGCCGGGTCGATCTTGGCCGCGGCATTGGGCCCCTCGGCCCGCGATCGCTGGAGCACCGCCAGCCATTCCTTCGGAACGTACTGCAGAGGATTGATGGTCTCGAGAAACGACGGCCCCTTGTCCTTGCTCAGGGCCGGGTTGAACTCCGGATCCTCGATCAGGTTGAGCTTCTCGATGTTCCGGCGCAGGAAGCCGTGCGAGGTCAGAAACTTGACCTCGCTCTCCATGGTAGCCGGATCGGCCGGCATCTGGTCGACCACGTCCTGGATCTGGTGGACCACCTTGGCATCACGATTTTGGACGTGGATCAAGGCCTCGGCCGTGTACAGCCGGGGCTGGTGACTGACGAAGGCGAACGCCGCGCCGGTGATCAGGACGACGGTCGCGAACAGCAGGAGCTTGCGGCGCCTCAGAGCGCGCCAGACGTCCCGCAGGTTCAGCTCCTGGCTGGCGCCCGACAGGCCGGCCTCCGGACCGCTGCCGATCAGTCGTAGAGCCTCGTTCGCCATCCTATTGGACCTTCACCTCAGAGCTTGGCAGGGCGGGGCTCTGGGCCGGCGCTGGTGGCCGCGCCCGGGCAGGGTTCGCCCGCGGCAACCGCGCGGCTCGGCTGCCCCGCGCCAGCCCAAGGCGACGGCCGAGGGGACGCACCAGAAGACGCAGACCTGCGGCGCGCCAGACCGAACGCCCCGAGCCTGCTGCCGCTGGCCCGGGGGCCAGGCGCCCCGCCTCCACCGACAACGCCGATGCGCGCGGTCTCGTTCCGAGCCCGCCGCACAGCTGCCGTGCGGCAACACATACCACCCGCCACTTCCCTTCGTCCGCTCGAAGACTGCGTTTTACCAATGCAGCATGGTGCTGCCTAGCTACTATCTGAAGTGGTGAACGGTTGCGATTGGCACAAAACCGGCTAAAATCTCGACAAACCAGATCATCGTCCCAGGACCCGGACCGACTCCGACGTTGGCGCTGACGGCTGTTTGACGCCGGCCAGACTACCAC
>DATAOG010000393.1:0-1933 GCA_036265855.1 Geminicoccaceae bacterium
GGAGAGCGTGTAGAGCTTCAGGCGATGCGCCTCGACGTGGATGCCGGTCGCGCGCGCCGCCGCCTCGTTGTCGCCGATCACCAGCGTGTAGCGGCCGAACCGGGTATAGGCGAGGACGTAGTGCGCGATCAGCGCCACGCCGATGAAGATCAGGATCGGCGTCGGCACCCCGAGCGGCCGGCCCTGGCCCAGGAACAGCAAAGGATCGGGCAGGCCGTAGACCGGCTTGCCGTTGGTCAGCACCAGCGCCGCGCCGCGCGCGATGCCGAGCATGCCAAGGGTGACGATGAACGCCGGAATCTTCGCCCGGGTGACCAGGAGGCCATTGATCGCGCCGCACAAGGCCCCGGCCAGCAGGCCGGCCGGGAGCGCTGCGATCCAGGGCAGGTCCAGGCCGTTGACCGAAAGCGCGCCGACCACGCCGGCAAAGCCGAGCACGGAGCCGAGCGACAGGTCGATCCCGGCCGAGCAGATCACGAAGGTCGCGCCGACCGCGAGCACGCCGATCACCGCGGTCGCGAGCAGGATGTTGAGGAAGTTCGAGACGCTGAGAAAATAGGGCGAGAGGACGGACATCACCGCGATCAGCAGGACCAGGACGGCCAGCGACTCGATCCGCACCGTGAGCCGGCTGGCGCGCGCCAGCAGACCCGCCCGGACCTCGGGCTGCGAGACCGCCATGGGCTCAGATCCGGCTGCGGCGCCGGGCCGGGCGGCTGGCCGCCGCGGCCCGTGCCATCGTCCGCCGCCGACCGCGGCGCGTGCCCATGGGAGCGCTACCGCACGTACTGCAGCATCGGGTCCTTGTTCTCCTCGAGCAGCTGCTTGGTCAGGACCAGCGTCGGCACGTAGATGTATTCGTCGACTTTCTTGCCGGCGAGCACGTCGCCGACCTTCTCGACCGCCTGCTTGCCGACCAGATAGGGCAGCTGCGCGACCGAGGCGTTCAGCCGGCCCGCCTTGATCGACTTGACCGCATCGACGTTGCCATCGACGCCGACGACCAGGATGTCGCCGCCCTTGCCGGCGGCGTAGACGGTCTCGACGGCGCCGAGCGCCATCGTGTCGTTGGCGGCGAAGATCGCCTTCAGGTCGGGATTGCGGGTCAGGATGTCGTTGGTGATGTTGGCGGCCTTGGCCCGGTCCCAGTCGCCCGGCAGCGAGGCTGCGATCTCGAGCCCGGGGGCGGCCGTCTTGATCTGCTGGGCGAAGCCCTGCGCGCGCTTCTGGCCGGTGATGTTGCCCGAGAGACCTTCGATCACAAGGACCGGCCCCTTGGCGTCCTTGCCCAGCTGCTTGGCGACGTAGTCGGCGCCCTGGCGGCCGGCCTGGACGTTGTCCGAGCCGATCGTGAACGCGATCTTGACGCCCGCCTTGGCGGCGATCGCATGGTCCAGGTTGGCGTCGAGATCGACGACGGGGATGCCCTCGTCGGTCGCCTTCTTGAGGCAGGGCAGAAGGTTGGTCGAGTTGATCGAGGCCGTGATCATGACGGTCGGCTTGCGCTCGAGCATCGTGTTGCAGACGTTGAGCTGCGGCTCGGCGGCCTGATCGGACTCGACCGCCTGCAGGTAGTACTCGACGCCGGCCGCCTTGGCGCCGTCCTGGATGCCTTCCTGCATCGCGCCCCAGAACGGGTTCGAGAGCGTCTTGAGCAGGACGCCGTAGACCTTCTGGTCCGCGGCCTCTGCGCTGGTGGCGCCGACCCAGGCGAGCGCGCCGAGCACGAGGAGCGATACCGTCGATCGCAGCATGCGAGCCTCCCATGTTCTGATCGTTCCGGAGCACGAGCCAGCCTGCGCTCCGGGTTGGCCGCAAAGCTTAGGCGATTTTGCGCTGCTCGCAAGGCCGGCACGGGGGGCGCAGGACGGGGCTCGCCAGGGCCCGCGGCCGCGCGCGGCGACGCCAACGGCCTAGGCCGGCTTCTCGGACC
>DATAOG010000394.1:0-8964 GCA_036265855.1 Geminicoccaceae bacterium
GCGCCGTCCTTGAAATTCACCGACTGCAGATAGCCGGTCTCGTTCTGCAGGCCGATCCCGAGCTTGACCGGCTCCACGTCCTTGAGCGTCTTGCCTTTGGCCCGCAGCCCGGCGCGCAGGCGCAGCACGTCCTGCTCGTCGACGTTGAAGTAGACGTAGATCGGCGCCAGCTGATCGATCGTGGCCAGCTGGGTGGTCGCGCCGGGCCCGACCAGATTGCCCGGATCGACCTGGCGGCGGCCGACCCGTCCGTCGAACGGCGCCACGATCCGCGTGTAACCCAGGTTGATGCGGGCGAGCTCGAGGTTGGCGTTCGCCTGATTGACGGCGGCCTGCGCGGCGTTGCGCTGCGCCTGCCAGTTCTCGACGTCCGACTCGGAGGTCGCCTTCTGCTTGATCAGCCGCTGCTGACGCTCGTATTCCGAGGTCGCCTGGCTCAGCGTCGCCTGCTGTTGTTCGACCGTGGCTTCTGCGAGCTGCACGCTGGCCTGGTACTGCTCGGGCTCGATCACGAACAAGAGATCGCCCTTCTTGACGATCGCGCCGTCCTTGAAATTCACCGACTGCAGATAGCCGGCCACCCGCGCGACCAGGTTCACCGTGTTGCTGGACTGGGTATTGCCGGTCAGCTCGATCGTGTCGGTCACGGTCTGCTGCACGGGCCGGCTGACGGTGACGTCAGGCGGCGGCGGCGGCACGTAGGTGTTGTCCCGACCGCAGCCCGCGAGCAGCGCGAGCAACGCCGCCACGGCAAAGCCGGAGCTTCGCCGCGGCGACGGCCAGGATTGCGCGCTTTCTTGCCCGGTCATCGGTGGCTAGAACGCCGGCACCGGAACGGGCGATGCCGCGGCGTCCTTCCCGGACGGTCCCTCCTGCAGGAGCCCGCCCCAGTTGGTGCGTTTGGCCATGACCTCCTTGATCTCGGTGGGGACGAAGTCCTGACCCTCGCGGACCTCCCAGCCGCCCCCGAGCGCCCGATAGAGCGAGATCAGTCCCTGCGCGACGCTGCCCTGGGTGACCGCCAGCTGGTCCTGCTGCGCGAGCAGGGTCTGCTGCGCGGTCAGGACCGTCGTGTAGCTCGTGGCGCCGGCGCGGTACTGGGCGGTGGCGAGCTCGACCGAGCGGCGCGCCGCGGCGACCGCCTCGCTCAGCAGCACCACGGTATCCTGGGCGCCGAGGAAGCTCGCGATCCCGTCCTCGACTTCCTGCTGCGCCCCGAGGACGGTGTTCTGGTACGTCAAAATCGCCTGCTGGAAGACCGCATCCTGGGCCCGGACCTGGTTCGTGATCTGGCCGTAGTTGAAAACATTCCAGACCACCGCCGGCCCGAAGGAGGCGACCCGGCTCTTCCAGTCGAACACGTCGCTGAGCTTTGAGTTGCCGACGTCTGTCGACAGAAAACCGAAGGTGCCGCTGAGCGAAAACGCCGGATAGAGCTCGGCCTGGGTGGCACCGATCGTGGCCGACTGCGCGGCCGCCTGCTGCTCGGCGGCGCGGATGTCCGGCCGCCGTCGCAAGAGGTCGGCCGGGATGCCGATCGCAACCTGGGCCGGTGCCGCGGGAATCCGGCCGCCGGGACCGAGCAGGTCGTCGAGGTTCGAGGGCGGCCGGCCGAGCAGCGCGGCGAGCGCGTGCAGGTTCTGGCGCAGCCCGATCTCAAGCTGCGGGATCTGGCTGCGGGTCTGGGCGTACTGCGCTTTCGCCTGCTGGGTGTCGGTCTCGCTGACCTCGCCGTTGCGGAAGCGGACGACGGTGAGATTCAGCGTCTGCTGCTGCGACTTGACGTTCTCGCGCGCGATGCGCAGGCGCTCCTGGTAAGTCCGGACGTTGACGTAGGTGCTCGCCACCTGGGCGGTCAGGCTGACCAACGCCTCGTCATAGTTGGAGATCGATGCCATCAGATTGGCGTCCGACGCTTCGATGGCGCGCCGGAACTTGCCCCAGAGGTCCACCTCCCAGCTGGCGGTGACGCCGACCTCGGTGAGCCAGAAACTGTTGTTGCTGCTCAACAGCGACAGGCGTTTCGCCACGTCGTGCTGGAATCCGGTCGAGGAGCCGCCGTTGCTCAGCCGGTGGTACGTAAGGTCGCCGAACAGCTGCTGCTTCTGGGGATACAGATTGCCGATCGTGGCGGCCAATTGCGCCCGCGACTGGAGGACCCGCACGCCCGCGATCTGGACGTTCGGGTTCTGCTGCTGCGCGATTTTGACCAGGTCGGCGAGCTTGGGATCATTGAACTTCCGCCACCAGGCGGGATCCTCGGGCGCGCTGCTCACGATCCTCGGATCGTCGCTCACGAGCCAGGTATCCTCGACGGCAGCCTTGGGCGGAACGAAATCCGGGCCCACTTTGGCGCACGCCGCGACCATCAGCAGAGCAAGAGCGCCTGCCGTCCGGGGATGCCGAGGAGATCGAGCGCCCGGGCGCGGCGGCAGGTCACGCATGCCGGCCGCGATGGCCAAGCTCCGGTAGCCCGGCTCCCGGACATCCGTCACTCCGTGCTGCTCTCACCGGTCGCCAACCTGACGATCGCAGGAAGAGCTTCGGTTTCCCCCGCCCTGACCATCGCCGCTCCCGCCTGATCCCCGAGCGCCGATTGACAATCAAACGCGCCTGCACCCAGTCGTGCCAATGTCCTGACCACGATTGTAAATCAGCAGGACCTTAGCAAACGACGTGGCGAACGCAAGCATAAAGCCGAAGCCCCGGCCAGTCGCCCTGCGATCTTCTGGCGGAGTGCGGAACCGGGCCGGGCCGTATTTTCACAGTTCTCGAGCGCGCAGTGCCGACGGGCCTGGTCGAGATCTGCAATTGGCCCTCGGATCGGGCGATATTGCCGGCGCGGCGCCCCGCTCAGGCGCAGGAGAGGCCCTTGATCACCGCCCCGCCGGTCAACAGGCTGAGCTCGAGCACGGTGGTCGGGAACACGCAGAACGGATCGCCGGCCGCGGCATAGACCGTCCCGAAGCGCCCGAGGCTGTCGTCGATCGCGGTCGGAAGGGCCCGCGGATGGCCGACCGGCGCCACGCCGCCGATCGTGAAGCCCGTGATCTCGCGCACCTGCTCGGCGTCCGCGCGCTGCACGAGCCCCTGCCGGCCGAAGGCTTTGGGCAGGGTTCCGGTATCGCAGCGGCGGTCGCCCGCGACCAGCGCCATGACCGGCGCGCCGTCGATCGTGAACAGCAGCGACTTCACGATCGCGCCCTGCTCGACCCCGAGCGCGCGGGCGGCATCGGCGGCGCTGCGCGCGGTCGCTGCGAGCTCGATGACCGCGGCTCGTGAGCCCTTCGCCGCCAGCGCCGCCTGGACCCGCTGGACCGCGGGTCGCGCCAGCCGGCTCACGCGACCGGGATCTCGTTGCCCATCTCGGGCACGTCGTAGCCCCGCTGCACGGCCGGGCGCTCACGGATCGTCTCGTACCAGCGGCGCACGTTCGGAAAATCGTGCAGGCCGTGCTCCAGCCCGTGCCAGTCGAAGCGCGACACCCAGGGCCAGGTCGCGACGTCCGCGATCGTGTAGTCGTCGCCGGCCAGATATTCGACCTCGCGAAGCCGCCGGTCCATGACGCCGTAGAGCCGCTTGGTCTCGTTGACGTAGCGCTCGATCGCGTACGGGATCTTCTCCTTGGCGAAGCGGTTGAAGTGATGGGTCTGGCCGAAGAACGGCCCGATATTGCCCATCTGGAACATCAGCCACTGCACGACGTCCATGCGCTTCAGGTAATCGTCGGTGCGCGGCAGCAGCTTTCCGGCCTTGTCGGCCAGATAGATCAGGATCGCGCCGGATTCGAACATCTTATAGCCGTTGTCGCGATCGACGATCCCCGGGATCTTGTTGTTCGGGCTGATCGCCAGGAACTCGGGCTTGAACTGGTCGCCCTGACCGATGTTGATCGGATGGACCTCATAAGCCAGGCCGACCTCCTCCAGCATGATCGAGATCTTGCGGCCGTTCGGCGTGCTCCAGGTGTAAAGATCGATCACGGCGCCCTCGCTCCTCCCCGGGGTGACCCCGATCAGCATAGCACGTGCCCGCGCGCCTGAGTCACGACGGTTGTCGTGAGCATCGCGAGATCCTGAAGCAGGCCCCGATCCGCGCGCTGACCCACGGACGCCGCATACGCCGGCCGAGGATTTGCTGCGCGAAGCTCGCGACGAGCGTTGAATTGCGGAGGCGCTCCCCCGGCCTGATCACCGCCGACGAGCGGCTGGTGAATGTCGCGCGACGATCGGTGCCGGCACGTCTTGCCGATCTTGTGGTGCCACTCGCCGCGTTGCCGCGGGTTCTCGCGGCTCGGGCCGCCCCAGGCCCATGATCGCGGCGCCCATCGCGCAGCTCGCGAAAGTCAGGCCGAAGGATGTCAACAGCATGATCAGCGGCACCGGGAACAGATCGGAGGTCAGCACGAGCCGGCCGACGCCGGCGACATCCCATCCCAGCAGGAACGCGGCGGTCAGCCAGCCGCCGAGCATGCCGGCAAGACCATGACGGATCAGATAGGGCACCAGGGGATTGCCGGTCACGAGCCCGCCCTTTCCGCGCTCAGCCAGTGGACTGTCCGCCGGCCACGATCAGGTCAACGCCGAGCGCGACCGGCCGTTCCGCGCGCACGGCGCAGATCCGCTGCCTGACCATCGGCCGCGGCCGCTCGACGAAGCCCTGTTCGTACGCGACGATCTGGAGCCGGCCCTGCACCCGCTCGATCAGCTCGGCGGGGCGCAGCAGGAAATCAGGGTTGGTCGGCCGGCCATGGGCCTCGTTGCCGAGCGCGAAGGTCTCGTAGAGCAGCAGGCCCTCGGCATCGACCGCTTCGATGATGTGCAAGAACAGCGGGCGCCACAGGTAATTGGTGACCACGACCGCACCGAACCGCCGCCCGGGAAGCGGCCAGGGCGAGCCGTCCTCGAGATCGGTGCGAACGATCTCGAGGTCGGGGCGACCGGCGATGTCCTCGAGCCCGGAGACGTCGATGTCGACCGCGGTCACCGGATGGCGGCGCGCCAGGAAAAAGCGGGTGTGCCGGCCCTGCCCGCAGGCGAGGTCGAGCACCGGCGCCCCGGCGCTCACGACCGGCGCGAAGCGGACGATCCAGGCCGAGGGCGCGGCTGGCATCGAATTCGTCAGGAGGGGTCGACCGTGCTCCGGCCGATGCCGGTCAGGAGCCGGCCGCCGTCGGTGAGAGCCGGGCCGTCGCCGCGCCGATGCCTGCCGCGCCGCCGGTCACGATCACGCTCCTGCCAGCAAACCTCACGCGAGCCTCCCTTCACCCTGCGCGGCGAGCTGCCGGCGGGTCGCCTGCAGCGTCTCGAGCAAGGCCAGCAGAAGCGCGTCGCGCTCGGCCTCGAGATGTTCGATCGATGGCGGCTCGCTTGCCTCGTGCGCGGCGACCAGGCGCTCGATCACGTCTGGCGTGATCCGCAGACCGTCCAGGTCGTCCATCCAGCGCTGGAGGCCGGGGCCGATATGCCCGAGCAGATGGCGCAGGCCGCCCTTGCCGCCGGCCAAATGATGGGTCGCGTGCGGCCCCATGATCGCCCAGCGCAGCCCCGGCCCGTAGGCGATGCCGCGGTCGACGTCGGCAAGGTCGGCGACCCCCGCCAGCACGAGATTGATCGCTTCGCGATAGAGTGCTGCCTGCATGCGGTTCACGACGTGGCCCGG
This sequence comes from Geminicoccaceae bacterium, assembly GCA_036265855.1. GTDB lineage: Bacteria > Pseudomonadota > Alphaproteobacteria > Geminicoccales > Geminicoccaceae > DATAOG01. Next base: position 5,662 of record DATAOG010000394.1, read on the forward strand.
GACCTCGCGCCGGACCCGGATCGTGACCTTGCCGAGCCCGCGATAGAAGGCTTCCGCCCGGTCGATCGCAGCCGGCGCGGTCGCGCGGCCGCCGACCAGCTCGACCAGCGGGATCAGGTGCGGCGGGTTGAACGGATGCGCGACGATATAGCGGGCCTCGCCCGTCCGCCCCGCCTGCAGCTCGCTCGGCATGATGCCCGAGGTCGAGGACGCGACCACGGCGTCCGCTGCCAGGCCCGGCTCCATCGCAGCGTAAAGCGCGCGCTTGGCCTCGAGGCTCTCCGGTCCGTTCTCCTGCACCCAGTCGGCGCCCGCGACCGCCGCCGCCGGCTCGGCATGGAACGAGGGCGTGGCCGGTGCTGCCGTCCGCGCCCGCCCGAGCCGCTGGAGCGCCGGCCACGAGCGAGCGACGAACTCGCGCACGCGCGCCTCGGTGCCCTCGGCCGGATCGTAGATGCTGACCTTGAGACCGGCGGCCAGGAACAGCGCGGTCCAGCTCGTGCCGATCGTGCCGGCGCCGAGCACCGCGACCCGCCACACGCCCTCAAGATCAGCCGCCGCAGCGCTCACCGCAGATACTCGATGTTGCCGTCGACGCCGATCGCCTGCCCCGAGACCACCCGCCCGGCGTCCGAGCAGAGGTAGAGGATCATGTTGGCGATGTCCTGCGGGCTGATCATCCGTCGCATCGAGGCGGTCTGGGTGTATTCCTGGTACATCGCCTCGAAGCTGACGCCGCGCGCCTTTGCCTTGGCGGCGATCACCCGGTTGATCCGGTCGCCCTCGACCGCGCCCGGGCAGATCGCGTTGACCCGGATCTGATCGGCGCCGAGCTCGATCGCGAGCGCCTTGGTCAGCCCGATCACCGCCCATTTCGAGGCGCAGTAAGGGCTCCGGAGCGCAAAGCCGAAGCGGCCGGCGGCCGAGGACAGATTGACGATCGCGCCGCCGGCCGCGGCCTTCAGCATCGGCACCGCGCGGCGGGCGCAGAGATACTGGCCGGTGATGTTGACCTCGAGGCAGCGCCGCCAGTCCTCGGGCTCGATCGCCTCGATCGGCCCGGTCGGCCCGGCGATCCCGGCGTTGTTGATCAGGACGTCGAGCCCGCCGAGCTGTTGCTCCGCGAGCGCGAACAGACGGTCGACATCGGCCTCGAGCGCGACGTCCGCCGGGATCGCCGGCACCTCCGGCAGCTCGCCGCGCAGCTTATCGAGCGCCTCCTGATCGACGTCGCAGGTCACGAGCCTTGCACCTGCCTCGAACAGGGTCTGGAGCGTGACCCGGCCGATCCCGGCCCCGCCCGCGGTCAGGACCACCCGCTTGCCGTCGAGCCTCAGATCCATCGCTCGTCCTCCCGTTTAGCCGCCGAGCCATGATGGGTGGCGCTGCCGCCCTGTCAATGGCGCGCCCCGGCGGCGATTGCGGTCGCGGCCGCAGCACCTTACACCTGCTGCAGACCGCCGATCCCGGAGATGCCGCGATGCCGACCGAGCCGCAGATCCTGCCCGCCCGCTCCGGCAGGGCGGTGCGCCTGACCAGGGGGCAGGCGCTGAAGATCGTCAACACGCATGGCCAGCAGGTGGTCGACACCTGGGCGTTCAATGCCGCCGACCTTGGCGAGTTCATGTCGATGGAGCACCTTCGCCAGGTGCTCGACCGGATCGTGCCGCGGGCCGGCGATCCGCTCGCGACCAACCAGCGCCGGCCGATCCTGACGCTCCTCGAGGATACTTCGCCCGGCGTCCACGACACGCTGCTCGCGGCCTGCGACATCTGGCGCTATCGCAACCTCGGCTGCGCCGGCTATCACGCGAACTGCCGGGACAACCTGTTCGCCGGCATGGCCGAGCTGGGCCTGACGCCGCCCGAATGCCCGAGCCCCCTGAATCTCTGGATGAACACGCCCGTGGTCGATGGCGGCCGCATCGACTGGCGGGCGCCGGTCAGCCGGCCCGGCGATCACGTCGTGCTGCGCGCCGAGCTCGACTGCATCGTCGCGATGTCCGCCTGCCCGCAGGATCTGGTGCCGATCAACGGCGTCGGCCTGAACCCGACCGAAGCGCACTTCCTGGTGCTCGGCTGATCGGATCGGACAGTTGATCAGCCGGCGCGCGGGCCGGGCAGGCGGATCGCACATTGTCCCCTTTTGGCAGCCGGCGGGCTCGCGGCCGCCCCCATCGTATTCTCAGCGATTGTGCATCGCGCCGATGAGGAGCTACGTTCGCTTTAGAGACGCACCATTGGACCGGGAACCGCTGGCTTAGATGGCGATCGGGTCGAGCCTTGTCCGCCGAGCGAGGCTTCGGGCCAGCTTGACGCCGCTGCTGCCGCTCGCGCGCGAGCTCAAGCTGCGGCTCTCGAGCGGGCGCGGCGCGGCCTATGATCGCGAGGCGCGCGAGGTCATGCGAAGGGTGCTCCGCTTCGACAGCATCGCGCTCGACATCGGCGCCAATTTCGGCAGCGTGCTCCGGGATCTATTGAAGGTCGCGCCGTTCGGCCGCCACCATGCTTTCGAGCCGTTGCCGGAACTTGCGGCGGCGCTGAGACGCCGTTTCCCGAACGTCGCGATTCACGAGGTGGCGCTCAGCAATCGCGTCGGAGCCACGAGCTTCGTCCATGTTCGCGGCGACCCCGGACTGAGCGGCATCCACCCGGTGCATCGGGCGGCAGGCATTCTCGAATGCGAGACGATCACGGTCCGCTCGGATCGGCTCGACAATACGATTGACGCGGACACCAGGGTCGACCTGGTCAAGGTGGACGTCGAAGGCGCGGAGTTCTGGGTGTTCGAAGGCGGGAGAGAGTTGTTGGCGCGTGATCGGCCGGTCGTGCTTTTCGAAAGTGGCGGCCGAGCCGCAGACCTGTACGAGGGTTCGACGCCGGAGGCCATCCATCGGCTGCTCGCCGACTGCGGTCTGAAAGTCAACCTGATGGCGCGCTGGCTCGCCGACCAGCCGGCGTTGAGCGAACCCGAGTTCGGCTATCAAATTCGAACAGCCGGCAGCTACTGCTTCATTGCACACCGGTAGTGGTCCACGGATGCCCCGCCGCCCGGGGTGCCTGCGGCCATACAGCCTTTGTTAAGCGGGGTGGCGGACACTGCTGCGCCTGAGAATCCCTCTCGGCACGGCCTCGCAACATGAACAGCTCTCGGCGGCGGCCCGACCTCAGCCCGTGCGCGCTCCGGCTCTTCGGCAGTCCGGCGGCGCGAAGCGAGTTCCTGACTGTGCTGATGCTGATCGCCGGTACGGCGGTGATCGCGGCCTTCGTGGACGTCGCGGGGCTGCTCGCCCGGTGGTCGGT
>DATAOG010000395.1:0-3084 GCA_036265855.1 Geminicoccaceae bacterium
ACGCCGAGCCCGGCGCCGAGGTGGCCGCCGGTCACCGACACCGCATCGATCGTCTCGGCGCGCAGCTCGTCGGCCAGCTGACGCAGCCGATCCGGCGGCAGGCGACGAAGAGCGGCGGGGTCGTCGATCGTGTCGAGCAGCGTGGTGTCGACCATGGGCTGAATGTCCTCCCGCCGCGCCGGTTGGATCTCACACGCGAGCAGACCACCGGCGGTGGCAAACCGATCCTAGTTGGATCGGCTTATGACAAACTCGAACACCTGATGCAACACGGCGACCTCGCGACCGAGCCGCTGCAAGTGACGATCGGCGCTTGAGGAAAGCTCACTGAGCCGCGCGCGGGCTCCCTCGACGCCGAGCAGCCCGACCACGGTCGCCTTGCCGGCAGCCGCATCGCGGCCGAGATCCTTGCCCGCGACCGCGGCATCGCCGGTCACGTCGAGCAGGTCGTCCTGGATCTGAAACGCGAGCCCGAGATCGGCCGCATAGGCCCGCAGCACCTCGAGAGTGGTTTCCGGCGCCCCGCCGAGGACCGCGCCGGCTTCGCAAGCGAACTCGAGCAGGGCGCCGGTCTTGAGCCGCTGCAGCTCGAGCACCTGGCGCATGGTAAACGACCGGCCCTCCGCCTTGAGGTCGATCATCTGACCGCCACACATGCCGGCGACGCCGGCGGCCCGGGCAAGCTTCTGAACCAGTACGCAGCGGATCGCCGGGTCGGGGTGGGTCGCGGGCTGCGCCAGCACCTCAAAGGCCAGACTCTGCAGCGCGTCGCCGACCAGGATCGCGGTCGCCTCGTCGAACTGCCGATGGCAGCTCGGCCGCCCGCGCCGGGTCAGGGCGTCGTCCATCGCCGGCAGATCGTCGTGGACCAGCGAGTAGCCATGGATCAGCTCGACCGCGGCGCCGACCCGGAGCGCTCGCGCGCTCGGCACGTCCAACAGCTCGGCACCGGCCGCGACCAGGAACGGCCGCAGGCGCTTGCCACCGCCGAGCACGGCATAGCGCATCGCCTCCTGCAGCCGGGCCTGGCCACCCGCGGGGTGCGGCAACAGGCGATCGAGCTCGAGTTCGACCGCCTCGGCGACGACCGCCATCCGCTCGGCCAGCGAGGACAGATCCGCGCTCAAGCCGGGTTCATCGGCTCGGCGCGGGCGTCACCGTCCGGGCCAAGGGTGATCTTCTCGACCCTGAGCTGCGCCTCCTGGAGCTTCCGCTGGCAGTGCGCCTTGAGCGCGGTGCCGCGCTCGTAGGCCTGGATCGCGGCTTCCAGGTCGAGCTGGCCGCGCTCGAGGTCCTGGACGATCTTCTCGAGCTCCGCCAGCGCCTGCTCGAAGCTCATCGCTGCGGCCTCCGGCGCGGCAGCCGGCGGTTCGGGGGCGGTCGCCGGCGGCTCGCGCGGGGGAGTCCAGCTTGGAGGTTCTTCGGTCACCAGTCCGGTCATCGGCATCAGGGTTCGCGCAACGCGTTCACATGGGCGAGGCAGCTCTGTGCCAGCGCGTTCAGATCATAGCCGCCTTCGAGCACCGAGACCACCCGGCCCGCGCAGTGGCGCTCGGCAAGCGCGATCAGCTCGCGGGTGACCCAGGCATAATCAACCTCCTCGAGCTCGAGCATCGCGAGCGGATCCGCCCGATGGGCGTCGAAACCGGCCGAGATCATGACGAGCTCGGGTCCGAAGCCGTCGATCGCGGGCAGGATGTCGGCCTCGACCACGCCCCGCCAGTCCCTCGAGCCGGTGCCCGCGGGCAGCGGCCGATTGACCAGGTTGCCGACCCCGGTCTCGCTGCGCGCCCCGGTCCCCGGATAGAGCGGCCACTGGTGGATCGAGAGGTACTGGACCCGCGGCTCGCGGCCGAAGATCGCCTGGGTCCCGTTGCCGTGGTGGACGTCGAAATCGAAGATCGAGATCTTTCCGAGCCTGTGGGTCGCGAGCGCCTCGAGCGCACCGATCGCGACGTTGTTGAACAGACAAAAGCCCATGGCACGCTCGCGTTCGGCGTGGTGGCCGGGCGGCCGCAGGGCGCAGAAGGCGTTGCGGGCCTCGCCGCCGAGCACGGCACCGACCGCCGCGCAGGCTGCGCCAGCCGCGCGCAGCGCCGCCTCGGCCGAGCCCGGCGACATCAGGGTGTCCGGATCGAGCCGGTAATGGCCGGAGGCGGGCTCTGCGCCAAGCACCGCCTCGACGTAGCGGCTGCTGTGCGCCCGCTCGAGCTGGAGCCGGGTCGCCCGCGGCGCCTGCTCCCGATGCAGGCCCATCAGCGCGCCCTTGCGCTCCTCGCGCTCCAATAGCGACAGGATCGCCCGGATCCGGGCCGGCTGCTCGGGATGGCCCGGGCCCGGATCGTGCACTGCGGACGACGGATGGGTGTAAAGCAATGTGGTCATGCGCGCGCCTCCGCCGCCAGCTGTAGCACCCGAAGCCTCACAGCGTTAAGGGCGAAAGCGGCCGTGCTTGCCGGCTGTCATGGACGTGCTCTCGAAATCCGGGAGACGCAATTGGCCGGCCTCGCGAATTGGCGACTTGCCGTGCTGCGCACGGAACTCGCAGCATCGGAAGCGAGCCTCACCGTCGCTTCGATCAAGCGCTTGTCGTAGCGGGTCGCAGCCGGGAACCATCAGCGAAGGCGGCAAGACGCTTCAGCGCGCGGGAGCGCTCGGAGTGGCCGAGCCGGGCGCGACCGAGCGCGCCGCGCAGCAATTCGATCGTCCGGTCATAGGTGGCGCGGTCGACCGGGAATGGCGTGCCGTCCTTGCCGCCGTGGGCGAACGAGAAGCGCGCCGGGTCGCGGGTGCTGGCTCGGGCGCCATGGATCAGTTCGGCGATCAAAGTGAGCGCGCGCAGGCTCTTCGGGCCCAGCCCCGGCGTCCCGAGCAGGCCCTCGAAGTCGGCGGGCGGATGCTCGTAAGTCCTGAGCAGGATCCGGTGCAGCCGTTTGGGGTCCACGTCGGCGGTCGCCAGCAACGAATGGCGGGCGGGCATCCGGAGCAGCGCCAGATGATCGAACTCGGCCAGGATTTCCGCCGGCGGGCTGGCGGCGAGGATCGTGGTGGCGGCTCGTGCCGGCGCGCTTTCGGCGGCGACCA
>DATAOG010000396.1:0-2074 GCA_036265855.1 Geminicoccaceae bacterium
GACCGGGCTGTGGGAGAGATCGACGACATGGGTGCCGGGCAGGATTTCGCGGCCCCCGAGATGATCGTAGATGAACAGGCCGAGCCGCAGCACCCAGGCCGGGCGCAGCCCCGCATGATGCGGCAGCACGAATCGCAGCGGACGCGTCAGATGCGGCGCGATGCAGAGAAGCACTTCGCGCTCGATCAGCGCCTCGCGCACCAGGCGGAACTGGTAGTGCTCGAGATAGCGCAGCCCGCCATGGATCAGCTTGCTGCTCGCCGACGACGTGTGACGTGCCAGGTCGTCCTGCTCGCAGAGTATCACCTTGAGCCCGCGCCCGGCGGCGTCCCGCGCAATGCCGGTGCCGTTGACGCCGCCGCCGACGACCAGCAGATCGACAGGTTGGTTCGAGCTCACCCCTCGCTCCGGGCCTGGCGCCCCGCCGGCGGCGTAACGGCGTCTAGCCGGGGGCCATGCCGGCCGAGGCAATCGGCGGTCTGCCGCTGCGATCGGCTGCTTTCTGGCATAGGAGCGCGCTCGGCGGCAATCGGCTTCGCGCATCGAAAACCTGGGATTTGGGGCCAGAGGAGTTGCTCCCGGCCGGGATCGAACTAGCCTTCGAGGTCTGGATGTCGTCCTCATCGAGGAAGCGCGCGCGCATGGACCACGATCTCATGGACCCCGATCTCCTGCCTCCCATGAAGTTCGGCATCGGTCAGCCGGTCGCCCGCAAGGAGGACCCGTACCTGGTCGCCGGCCGCGGCCGCTACACCGATGATGTCGACCTCCCCGGACAGGCATATGGCGTGGTCCTGCGCTCACCGCATGCGCACGGCCTCCTGCGGGCTATCGATGTCGGCGCGGCCCGGACCGCGCCGGGCGTGCTCGGCGTCTATACCGGCGCCGACCTCGCGGCCTACGGCCCGATCCTCTGCAAGCTGCCTCTGAAGAGCCAGGACGGGAGCCCGCTGTTCGCGCCGCCGCGGCCGGTATTCGCGATCGAGAGGGTGCGCTACGTCGGCGAGCCGCTGGCGCTCGTGGCCGCAACCAGCGTGCAGGCGGCCCAGGACGCGGCCGAGTTGATCGGCCTCGACGTCGAGCCCCTGCCCGCGGTCGCTGATCCCGAGCACGCGCTCGCCGCCGATGCCCCAAGGCTGCACGACGATCGCTCCAACCTCTGCCTCGACTGGCGCTTCGGTGATCACGCCGCCGCGGAGCGGGCGTTTGCCGGGGCGGCGCACGTCACTCGTCTGAAACTCGTCAACCAGCGGGTCGTGGTCGCCGCGATGGAGCCGCGCGCGGCGCTCGCCGTCTACGATGCCGGGAACGAACGGTTCACGCTCCACGCCGGCTGTCAGGGCGTTTTCGGCCTGCGCCGTGCGCTCGCCGAGGATCTATTGAAGATCCGACCGGAGCGTCTTCGGGTGCTGACCGGCAACGTCGGCGGCTCGTTCGGGATGAAGTCGGCGGCCTACCCGGAGTACGTGGCGATCCTGCACGCCGCCCGCGAGCTCGGTCGTCCGGTCAAGTGGTGCGACGCGCGCAGCGGCAGCTTCGTCTCGGATCAGCACGGCCGCGGCACCCTGGTCGAGGCCGAACTCGCGCTCGACGGGGAGGGCAACTTCCTTGCCGTCCGGGTGGCTACGCTTGCGGACATGGGCGCCTATCTCACCGCCTTCGGCCCCGCGATGCCGGCGGTCAACATGCAGAAGAACCTGCCGAGCCTCTACCGGACGCCGGTGGTCGCGATCCGCACCCGGTGCGCCTTCACCAACAGCGTGCCGATCGGCCCCTACCGCGGCGCCGGCCGGCCGGAGGCGAACTACGTCATGGAGCGGCTGGTCGATGCCGCGGCGCGCGAGACCGGCCGCGACCCGGTCGAACTCCGGCGCCGGAACCTGATCCCGGCCGGCGCCATGCCCTTCACCGCCGCCTCCGGGCTCAGCTACGACAGCGGCGACTTCGCGGGCGTGCTCGAGGACGGGCTCGCCAGGGCCGATTGGGCGGGGTTTCCCGAACGACGCAAGCAATCGCAGGCGCGTGGGCGGCTGCGCGGGCGCGGGCTCGCCTGCTATCTCGAGGTCACGGCGCC
>DATAOG010000397.1:0-7613 GCA_036265855.1 Geminicoccaceae bacterium
CATCCCGATCACCTGCGCCCCATCGAAGATCTGGAACAGCGCGGCGGTCGCGAGGAAGGTGACCGCGAGCCGGAGGACCCGGGCATTGGCCGGATTGCCGGCGTCGATGAACAGCCCGATGATCGCCTCGGGTCTGGTCCACATTAAGCTCGCGGTCGCGGTCATGAACAGGCTGCCGATCGCGAGCGCGGTCAGGCCGGCGCGCATCACCCCGGCCCGGTCGCCGCTGCCGGCGGCAAGCCCGACCCGGACCGTGGCTGCCTGAGCGAGACCCAGCGGCACCATGAAGGCGACGCTCGCGCACTGGAGCGCGATCTGATGCGCGGCGAGCTCGGCCCGCCCGATCAGCCCGACCAGGAACCCGGCGCTCGCGAACAGCCCGACCTCCATGATCAACGCGATGCCGATCGGCAGCCCGACCCGGAAAATCTCGCCCATGCGCACCCAGTCCGGTCGCCAGAGGTGCCCGAGAATGCGGTAGCGCCGGAAGCGCCGGTCGATCAGCACGTAGCCGAGCAGGCTTAAGAACAGGCCGCCGTTGGTGAGCGCGGCCGCGATCCCGGCGCCCTGCAATCCGAGCGCTGGCAGGCCGAAAGCGCCGAAGATCAGAGCGTAGGCGCCGAGAGCGTTGAAGCCGACGCCCAGCAGCATCACGACCATGGCGGCGCGCGGCCGCTCGAGCGCGGCGATGAAGTTGCGCAGGACGACGAACCACAGCGCCGGCACGAAACCCCACATCGCGGCGTGCACGTAGGCCTCGGCCGCGCCGACCAGAACCGGATCCTGGTGCAGGAGCCGGAGCACCGGAACGATGTTCCAGAGCACGGCCCAGGCGGCCAGGCCGAGCGCCAGCGCCACCCAGAAGCTCTGGCGGATCGTGCGCCGCGGCTCGCGCACCGCATGCCGCCTGCGGCCGAGATCGTGCGCCATCATGGGCGCGGTCGCGGCCACGACCCCGATCGAGAACAAGAGCAGCACGAAGCTGACGTTGACCCCGAGCACGCTCGCCGCCAGCGCCTCGGGGCCGAGCCGGCCGATCATCAGGACGTCGGTCGTCTGGATCGCGACCTGGCCCAAATTGGTCAGCACGATCGGCACGCTGAGCGCAACGAGCGCCCTCGCCTCCCGCCGCCAGGCGGCGCCGGTCCGATCCCCACCAACGGTAGCCATGGCGCCGTGCTACAGCAAAACCGCTCCAGCCGAAACCCGAGGGCGACCGAACGCCGCCCCGGTCAGACCGTGGTGCTTCCAAGGTCCGAACACTGCTATGTTTCCGAAACCGGGAGCCCTGCCGAATGGATCACAAAAGCTATCTGCCGCTGCTCGCCTGGATCGCCGATGCCGGGCTGTCCGGCCGGCGCGAGCTCGACCTGCTGCAGGGCTTCTGCGAGCGGGCGCGGGCCGCGGGGCTGCCGCTCAGGCGCGCCGTGCTGGGCGTCGACACGCTCCATCCGGTGCTCGAGGGCCGGGTCTTCCACTGGCAGGCCGATGGCGTGGCGCCGCGCGAATCCGAGTACGGACGCACCGATCCCGGCGCCTCGGAGGCGACCTGGCGGGCGAGCCCGTTCTTCCGCTTGTACGAGAGCGGCGGGACCATGCTCCGCCGGCGCCTGCCGGACCCGGCCTGCGAGTTCGCCCTGCTCGACGAGATCGGCCGGCAGGGCATGACCGACTACGTCGCGATCATCAACCGGTTCGGCGCCGAGGGCGCGATCGGGATGATGGACTGCACCTTCTCGTCCTGGGCGACCGACCGCGCCGGCGGCTTTGGCGATCAGAACCTGGAAACGCTCGAGTTCCTGATCCCCTTCCTCGCGCTCGCGATCAAGAGCGCCTCGATCGCCCGGATCGCCGAGACCCTGGTCGAGACCTACCTCGGCCGCGACGCCGGCCACCGGGTGCTGCGCGGCCATATCGAGCGCGGCGTCGCCGACAAGATCAGCGCCGTGCTCTGGTTCAGCGACCTGCAGGGCTTCACGAAGATCACCGACACGGCGCCGCCGGAGCAGATCATCCCGCTGCTGAACGACTACGCCGATGCGATCGTGTCCGCGATCCAGGTCCAGGGCGGCGAGGTCCTGAAGCTGATCGGCGACGGCATTCTCGCGATCTTCGATGCGGCCGCCGCCGAGGACGCCTGCGGCGGCGCGCTCGATGCGGCCGAGGCCGCGCGGGCGCGGATCGCGGCGCTGAACGAGCGCCGCCGGCAGGCGGGCCTGCCGGTCACCCGCAGCTATCTCGGCCTGCACGTCGGCGAGGTCTTCTACGGCAACATCGGCAGCGTCGACCGGCTGGACTTCACCGTGGTCGGCCCGGCAGTCAACGAGGTGAGCCGGATCGCGGCGATGTGTCGGGCGCTCGATCAGGACGTGCTGCTGTCGTCCGCGTTCGTCGAGGCCGCCGGCGCCGGCAGCCGCCGGCTGGTGTCGGTCGGGCGCTATGCGCTGCGCGGCGTCCGGCAGCCGCAGGAGCTGTACACGCTCGATCCGGAAGTCGCATCCTCGATCACCTGATTCAAAACCAAAGTGAAATCGTCCAAGCATTTGGAAACGCTGAGATCTGTCGTCGTGCCCCCGACACGATCAACCTGCCCCCTGGTGACGCAGGCTTGGCGGACGGCTAACAACAAGCTCCTGCCCGATTGTGGAAGCGACCGGTGGCCGATCCTCCCTCCATGCCAGCGTCAGGCGTGAGCCCGCCCGCGGGCGTACTCGCGCTGGAGCCGCAGGCCAGCGCATCGGCCAGCCGCGGCATCGGCTGCATCCTCGTCGCCTGGCTGCTGTTCGCCTGCATGGATGCCGGCAGCAAGCAGCTCGCCGAGAGCTACCCGATCGTGCAGATCCTGTGGCTGCGGTTTGCCTCGCTGCTGGCGATCGCCGCCTGGCTCGCGCGCCGGCGGGGCGGCAACATGGCGCTGCAGACCCGGCACCTCTGGCTTCAGGCCGCGCGCTCGCTGCTGCTGGTGATCGAGATCGGCCTGTTCATCCTGATCATCTCGCGGATGCCGCTCGCGGATGCCCATGCCATCCTCGCGGTGACGCCGCTGCTCGTGACCGCGCTTTCGGTGCCGCTGCTTCGCGAGCGGGTCGGCATCCGCCGCTGGAGCGCGATCGGCGTCGCGTTCGTCGGCATGCTGATCATCCTCCGCCCGGGCCTCGGCGCCATCCATCCGATGGCGCCGCTGGCGCTGCTCTGCGCGCTCATGTTCGCGCTCTACCAGATCCTGACCCGGATCGTGAGCCGGGGCGACTCGCCGATGACCACGCTCTTCTATACCGCGGCGATCGGCACCGTCGGCTTGAGCCTGATCGGCCCGTTCTACTGGACGACGCCAGATGGGCGCGGCTGGGCACTGTTCGCGCTGGTCGCGTGCCTTGGCGCCGGCGGCCATTTCCTGCTGATCAAGGCCCTGCAGCTGGCGCCGGCCTCGGTCCTGCAGCCGTTCAGCTACACGACCCTGATCTGGGCGACCCTGGTCGGCTTCGTCGTGTTCGGCAACCTGCCCGACGTTCCGACCGTGCTCGGGGCGGCGATCATCGCCGCGAGCGGCATCTACAGCTTCGCCCGCGAACGCAGGCGGCAGGTCGGCCTCTGAAGCGGAGCAAAACCGATGCGCACGATCAAGGGTCCGGCGATCTTCCTCGCTCAGTTCTTAGGTGAGCAGCCGCCGTTCAACGCGCTGGAGCCGATCGCGAGATGGGCGGCGGGGCTGGGCTTCGTCGGGCTGCAGGTGCCGGTCTTCGACGACCGCCTCATCGACCTGGGCCGGGCCGCCGAGAGCGAGGCCTACTGCGAGGAGATCACCGCCATGCTGGCCGGCCATGGCGTCGTGATCACCGAGCTCGCGAGCCAGCGGATCGGCCATCTGGTCGCGATCCACAGGGCCTATGATCCGATCGTCGACGTGTTCGCGCCGCCGGAAGTGCGCGGCCGGCCCGCCGCCCGCCAGGCCTGGGCCACAAAGCGCCTGCTGCTCGCCGCCAAGGCCTCGAAGAACCTCGGGCTCGAGCGCCACGTCACCTTCTCGGGGAATCTGCTCTGGCCTTATCTCTACCCCTACCCGCCCCGGCCGGCGGGCCTGGTCGAGGACGGCTTCGCCGAGCTCGCCCGCCGCTGGCGCCCGCTTCTGAACGCCTTCGACGACGCTGGCTGCGATCTCTGCTTCGAGCTCCATCCCGGCGAGGACCTGCACGACGGCGCCACGTTCGAGCGTTTCCTCGACCTCGTCCACGAGCACCCGCGCTGCCGGATCCTCTATGACCCGGCGCACCTGTTCCTGCAGCAGATCGACTATCTCGAGTTCCTCGACCGCTACCGCGAGCGGATCGGGGTCGTGCACGTCAAGGACGCGGAGTTTCGACGGAACGGCCGAACCGGCACCTACGGCGGCTATCTCGGCTGGTCGGAGCGCGCCGGGCGCTTCCGCTCGCTGGGCGACGGCGAGATCGATTTGGGCGGCATCTTCACCAGGCTTGCGGACAACGACTACACGGGCTGGGCGGTGCTGGAGTGGGAATGCGCGCTCAAGCACCCCGAGGACGGCGCCCGCGAAGGTGCGGCCTTCATCCGCGACCACATCATCCGGGTGACCGAGCGCCCGTTCGATGCCGGCATGACGCGCCCCGCCGATCCGGCGCTGAACCGCCGCGCGCTCGGGCTGGAGTAGACACCGCGCTCAGCGGGCGTGCGCCGGGCGAAGCGACCGCAGTGCGGGCGGCAGGCGCTGGTCCAGCAGCATCATGAGCGCCGCCTGACGGCGATGCAGCCAGAGGCCGGCCACGATGATCAGGATCCCGATCGCCGACAGCGCGAATGGATAGAGCAGCGAATCCCGGAACACCTCGCCCGCGAGGTGACAGAGGTAGGCGGCGATCCCGAGCGCGCCGAAGACCGCATACGCCCTGCGTTGCAGGAACAGCGCGAGCAGCAGCAGCGCAAGATTGATCAGGCAGTAGAATGCCTTGCCGAGTTCATTTCCGCTGTCGAGCAGGGTGAGCCCGCCCCAGAACGCCATCAGCCCGAACAGATGCAGCCAGAACGCGAAGTCGCCTCGCGCCCGGACGTCGACCGCCCAGGCGAGGGCCAGCATCCCCAGGCCGAACCAGAGCGAGACGATCCGGCGCTGGTCCCAGCTGTCCCAATCCTCGCCGAACACCCAGGGCACGAGATCCATCGACATGAACCAGAGCGCGAACGCGACCGGCGCGATCAGGAACTGGAAGCGCCATAAGCGGAGCGCGGCCAGACCGGCCGCGATGGTCGCGAGCTCCATCGGCAGCCAGCTCGCCTTGATCCAGATGTAGAAGTCCCGGTAATTGCCGGGCTCGGCATGGGACCACCAGCCGAGCGCGTCCTGGACGCCGTAGGTGAAGAGCGGCGCCATCGTGACCGCGACCGTGATCAGGAGCCCGCCCGGGATCCGCAGGCCGCGCTGCCAGAGCCTGTGCCCGGCCGCCGTGAACAGCGCCGCGTAGGCGAGCGCGATCAGCGCGAGCGCGCCGCCCCCGAGCTGCGCGAACGCAAGCGTCGTGAACAGGCCCATTGCGCCGATCACGATCAGCGCGCCCGCGTACCACAGCACGTGGACCAGATCGAACCGCGGGCGCGGGCTCTCCGGCTCGCGCTCGAGGAACCGCCACAGCGCCTCGGCCTGGGTGGCCTCCAGCACGCCGTCAGCGACCGCCCGCTCGAGGTCGGCCCGGCCGAGCGCCCGCTGTCCGGAACCGCTCGACATCGCGGCTGCCTTTCGACTGGTCATCTGATCCAAAGCCCCTCAATCTCGCCGCAAACCGTGAGCAAAGGCTGAACCGAGGGGCCTGCCCTCGATGCGGGTTCGAATCGTCGCCGACGATCTGACCGGCGCGCTCGACACGGCGGCGCCGCTCGTGCCGCTGGCAGGGCCGCTGCCGGTCTTCTGGGAGCGCGAACCGAGCCTTTCGACCGCCGCCAGCTTCGCCCTCGACACGGAGTCCCGGGACGCGGACCTGCCCGGGGCCGAGTGGCTCGACGCCTTCGCGGGCGCCGACCTCGCGTACAAGAAAATCGATTCACTGCTGCGCGGCAACACCGCCCGCGAGGTCGCGCTGTGCCTCGCGAGCGGCCGCTTCCGGAGCGCCGTGATCGCGCCCGCGTTCCCGGCTCAGCAGCGGATCACCAAGGACGGCCGGCAGTACTGGCGCGCCGATGCCGGCCTGCCTTGGCAGGCGGTCAGCTGCGACATCGCGGCCGAGCTGAGCCGGGCGGGAGCGCCGGTCGGGCTCGCCGCTTCCGCCGACGCGCTCGCCGGCGGCGGAAGCTTTCTCTGCGACGCCGCGAGCGAGGCCGAGCTTACTGCCGTGGTCGACGCCGGACGACGGCTCGAGCCGCCGGTGCTTTGGTGCGGCAGCGCGGGGCTCGCCCGGGCGCTCGCCGGCGCCCCTCGACCGAGCAGCCCCTCCCCGCTCGAGCCGCCGCTCCTGCTGGTGATCGGCAGCCACCATCCGGTCACGCTCGCGCAGATCGAAGCGCTCGCCGCGCACGCTCCGGAAGCCCTGATCCGCGTGCCCCCGGGCGCACCCGTCGCCCCGGCGATCCGGAGCGTGGGCGAAGCGCTCGCCCGGAACGGCCGGGCGGCGCTGGTGATCGCGCTCGCCGACGGCACCGGACCGACCATCGCCCGGCCGGTGTTCGATCGCATCCTGGGCCACGCGGGCCGGGAGCTGCCGGGCCCGCGATCGCTGATCGTGACCGGCGGCGCGACCCTGCATCGTCTGGTCCAGGTGCTCGGCGCCGAGGCGCTGCTGGTCGACGGCGAGCCCTTGCCCGGGATCGCGCGCTCGCACCTCCAGGGCGGCCGCTGGCCGGGCTGCGAGGTGATCTCCAAATCCGGCGCCTTCGGCGATCCTGGCCTCTTGATCCGGCTCGCCCTTTGCGCCCAAGGTGACGATCATGACTGAGCATCGACCGGTCCTCGGCCTGACCATGGGCGATCCCGCCGGGATCGGGCCCGAGATCGTCCTGAAAGCGCTCGAGGCGCTGCGCCACCGGGTCGCGGCTGGCGAACTCGAGCTCGTTGTGATCGGCACGGCCAGCTGCATCGAGGCGAGCGCCCGCGCGCTCGGGCTCAAGATCGAGCTCGCGAGCGACGGCGCGCCCGCGGTCTGGCCGAAGGTGCGGCTGGCCGAGGCTGCCGCGGCGCGCGAGGAAATCGCGCCCGGCAAGCTCGCCGCCGAGGCCGGCCGGCTGGCGTTCGCCGCGATCGAGCGCGCGGTCGAGCTCGCCGTGGCCGGCGAGATCGACGCGATCGTGACCGCGCCGATCAACAAGGAGGCGCTGAACGCCGCAGGCTACGCTTACGCCGGCCACACCGAGATCCTGGCCGAGCTCACCGGCTCCAAGGGCAGCTGCATGCTGCTCGCGCACGACCGCCTCAAGGTCAGCCACGTCACCACCCACGTGGCGCTGGCCGAGGTGCCCAGGCGGATCACGCCCGAGCGCCTGCGCCGGGTGTTCGCCTTGACCCATCAGGCCATGCTGGACCTAGCCGTCGCGAAGCCGCGGATCGGGGTCGCAGCGCTCAACCCGCACGCCGGCGAGAGCGGACTGTTCGGCCGCGAGGACACCGACCTGATCGC
>DATAOG010000398.1:0-3143 GCA_036265855.1 Geminicoccaceae bacterium
ACGTCGACGAGCGGCAAAGCGCGCGGGGGCTCTACCGCCGGCTGATCCAGGTCTGGCCCGAGCTCGCCGGCCGGCGCATAAGCCACAGCTGGAAGGGCAAGGTCGCCTTCACCTTCGATCGCCTGCCGCACATGGGCATGCTCGCCGGCGGGCCGGTCGCGGGCGTCCATTTCGCGATGGGTTGCAATGGCAGCGGGGTCGCGATGGCGAGCTATCTCGGCCATCAGATCGCGCTCAAGCTGCTCGGCCGAGCCGGGCATCCCTGCCCGTTCGACACCCAGGACTTCCCGACCCGTCCCTTCTACCGCGCCAAGCCGTGGTTCCTGCCGGCAGTCGGTACCTGGTACCGGCTGCTCGACGGATTCGATGGCTGGGCGGGTGGCTGCGGCTAGACGTTCACACCGGGCAGCGCCGGCTCAGAGCCACGCTCAATAGGGGCCGGCCGGTCGCTTGCCGGCCGGTTTCGCGCCCGCGCCCTTGACCGCCTCGACCGCCTGCTTGGCGGCGTTCGCCAGCAGACGGCCGTCGGACAGGATCGTCACGAACTGGTAGCCCTTGTCGATGATCTGACGGGCATATTCGGTGCTCGCCACGTGAATGCCGGCAATCAGGCTGCGCCGCTTGCAGCCCTCCAGGATCCTGTCGAGGACGGCGACCAGGTCCGGGTGCTTGAGGTCGACCCGCTCCTGATAGCCGAGGCTCTGGCTGAGATCGGCCGGCCCGACGTAGACGCCGTCGAGCCCGGGCGTGTCGAGGATCGCGTCCAGGTTCTCGACCGCCGGGCGGGTCTCGATCATCGCCAGCGCGATCACCGTCTCGTTGGCGTGCTGGCCATAGTCGGCGCCGGCGTAGAAACTGACCCGGGTCGGGCCGAAGCTCCGGTAGCCCTCCGGCGGGTAGCGGCAGGCGCCCACGAACTGCCGCGCCTCCTCGGCCGAGTTGATCATCGGGCAGATGATGCCGTAGCAGCCGGCGTCGAGCATCTTCATGATGATGCCGGGCTCGTTCCAGGGCACGCGGGCGAGCGGGGTCGCCTCGCTGCTCGACATGGCCTGGAGCAGCGTGAGCGCGACGTCGTAGTCGAGCGGCCCGTGCTGCAGGTCGACCGTCAGGCTGTCCCAGCCCTGCGCCGCCATCACCTCGGCCGCGAAGCCGTGCGGCAGCTGCAGCCAGCCGTTGACTGCGGCGCCGCCATCCCGCCAGATCTGCCTCAGTCGATTGGGCCGCATGGTCCCTTCCCCCGGATCCGGTGATGCCGGCTGCAACCTTGCTCAGGAAGCGCGGCCGCGCAAGGGCCTTGCGCGCGCAGCGCATGAGGCGCGCCGGCCCGGTGGCGGGACTTGACCTGCCGGGCCGGTGCGCTGCTGCGAACGGCGTTTTCGGCGCGCGCTCGGCCATGCTCGGCAACCCCAATGCCCGGCTCGGGGGCGGCCACGGGCTCGGCCTCGCGAACCGCTTCCGGTCGGGATCGGTGATCCTGTCCAAAGCGCGCGTTTTGGCCTAAGCTACGCTCCGGTGCTGCGAATTGGCCGCCGGGGGCGGGTCGCTCAGGCGCGGCGCCGCTTGCCAAATGCTAACTTCTGATCGCAACAATGCGATCGCGGAAGGAGCAGCCAATGAGCAGCGAGCTGGCCGCCATGCGGCAGGACTATGCCGCGGGTCGGCTGACCGAGGCGGATTTGCCGGCCGAGCCGATCGCACAGTTCGAGCGCTGGTTCGACGATGCGAGGCGGGCGCGGGTGATTGAGCCGAACGCGATGACGCTCGCCACGGTCGGCGCCGATGGCCAGCCCTCGGCGCGCGTGGTGCTGCTCAAAGGCGTCGACCGGCGCGGGCTCACGTTCTTCACCAATCTCGCCGGCCGCAAGTGCCGGGAGCTCGAAGCCAACGCCAGGGCGGCGCTGGTCTTCTGGTGGGGGCTGCTGGCCAGGCAGGTCCGGTTTGAGGGCGCGGTCGAGCCGGTCGATCAGGCCGAAGCCGACGCTTATTTCGCCACTCGGCCGCGCGGGAGCCAGATCGGCGCCTGGGCCTCGCCCCAGAGCAGCGTCCTGCCGAGCCGTGAAGTGCTCGAGCGCGCGGTCGCGGGCTACGATGAGCGGTTCGCCGGCAGCCGCGTGCCCCGGCCCGAGTTCTGGGGAGGGCTTCGCCTGGTCCCGGCTCGGGTCGAGTTCTGGCAAGGCCGCGAAGACCGGTTGCACGATCGACTGTGCTATGTCAGGCGCCCGGCCGGCGACTGGCGCATCGAGCGGCTCGCGCCCTGAGGCGTCGCTGGTGGGAGTGCTGGCGACGCGTCTCCGTCAGGGTCGGGCACCATGAGCCTCGATGCGAGCGAGCTGCGCCCGGCCGCGACCGTGCCTCCGGCCGAGATCGCCGTCGAGACGCCGCAAAGCGTCGATGCCGTCGATCCGCACCGCGCGCTCCGGCCGCTGATCGAGGCAGCGATGCAGACCCGGGCCAAGACGGCAGTGCTGCCGGTCCCGATGCTCTGGGCGGGCTGGCCGTGGCTGCCCGCCCGGCTCGAGGTGCTGGTCAAGGCGCTGATCTTTCTCGTGCCGCACGCCCGTCTGGCCGGTCAGATCTGGCGCCGCAGCGAGCACGACCTGATCCTGGTGCGCGAGTTCCTGACGACGCTGCTGCTGGTGGTCTGGCCCCTGATCTGGCCGCTGCGCCGGCGGGTCTATTTCCTGATCAACCACAATCTGCAGGAAGCCCATCGGCGCCGCCTCGAGCGCGCGGTGCTGCGCCTTCTGTACCGGACCGGCTGCCGCTTCGCCTGCTTCGAGACCACGTCGGGCTGCGCCGAGATCGGGATCTTCCCGGATCCGGAGCGCATTCTGGTGCTGCCGCACCCGCTCGCCGGCGCGATCGTCACCCGCAAGACGACGGCGCCGGCTGGCGAGCCTGTGGTCGGGGTGATCGGCGCGATGCGCGCGGAAAAGGGCTCGGAGGCAGTCCTTCTGGCGCTGCTGGAAGTGCGCAAGCAGGGCCGTCTGCCGGTCCGGCTGGTGCTCGGCTGCCCGGAGGCCGAGGTGCGGGCCGCCTGGCAGTCCCGGGGCTACGAAGTCATCGACACCAGCAGCCGGGCGGCCTATCTCGCGGCCCTCGATCTGTGCGACGTCGTGGTCCTGAACTATCAGCGGGAG
>DATAOG010000399.1:0-5087 GCA_036265855.1 Geminicoccaceae bacterium
CCGCGGTTCGCGCCGGCACCACGGTCACGCGCAGGCCCTGCGAGACCAACGAGCGCAGGATGTTGCGCTTGATTCCGTAATCGACCGCGACCACATGGCGCCGCCCGTCGGCGCGCTCGCCATAGCCCTCGGGGTAATGCCAGCCAGTGCCGGTCCAGCCGTAACGCTGCCGGCAGGACACCTCGGAGGCGAGGTCCAGGCCCACCAGACCCGGCCACTCGCCCAAGAGTCTGGCGAGGCGCGAAAGGTCCGGACCCTGCTTGGGATCGAAGCCGAGCGCCGCGGTCTGGGCGCCTGCGGTCCGCAGATGCCGGGTCAGCCGCCGGGTGTCGATACCGGCGATCCCGACCAGCCCCTGATCCGCGAGCCAGCGGTCCAGACGCGCCATGGCGCGAAAATTGGAGGCGTCGGTGACCGGCGCGCGCAGGACAATGCCGCGCGCCCAGCAGGTCGTGGCCTCGACGTCCTCGTCGTTGGTGCCGACATTGCCGATATGAGGAAAAGTAAAGGTGATCAGCTGGCCGGCGTAGGACGGATCGCTCAGGATCTCCTGATAGCCGGTCATCGCCGTATTGAACACCAGCTCGCCGACGACCTCGCCGGCCGCCCCGAGCCCCTCGCCACGAAAGATCGTGCCATCCGCAAGCACGAGGCTGGCGCTGGCCCGGGAGCGAACGGCAACGGTCATGGAAACAACAGCTCTCAGCTCCGGAGCGCGGCCCCGACCGCGGTGCGGTCGACGCCGACCGGGGCTGCGAGCGGGCGGAGCTTACGTCAGGGTCGAAAGAGCCGTCAAGCGACCCCGCTAGACTTGGTACACCCGGTCTACTTGCGAGGTCATGACTGCAATGGTACTCGATCGAGCTGGCCCGAGCAGGAGGCAACGGGTGTTACGCGAGCAGCTGAGCGAGGCGCTCCGGACCGCAACGGAGACCGACGATCGGAGGGCGCTGAGCATCGTCCGCCTGATCCACACCGCGCTGAAGGAGCGCGATCAGCAGGCGCGCAACGAGGGCCATCCGGAGGGCCTTTCCGAGGCCGAGCTTCTGGAGATGTTGCGGGCGATGGTCATCCAGCGCGCCGAGAGCATCCGCCGGTACGAGGAGAGCGGCCAGCTCGAGCTCGCTGCGCGCGAGGGTGAGGAGATCGAGGTGATCAAGCGCCTCCTGCCCCGCCAGCTGGACGAGGCGGCCTGCGCCGCGGCGGTGAGCCAGGTGATCGCGGAGCTCGGGGCGGAGAAGCTGAAGGATACCGGCCGGGTGATCTCGGAGCTGAAGCATCGCTACCCCGGCCGGATGAACTTTTGCAAGGCGCGCCGGCTCATCTGCCAGCAGCTCGACTAGCGCAGCGCCTGCCCGCGCAGAGTCTCCGGAACTTCGGCCACCGCCATTGACGCCGGGCGGCGCGTCGCGCACAAAGAGCGCGAGGGGAGTACAGTCAGCGACTGAGCGGGCGGGTGCGGGATCGGCAGCTGGACAACTCCTGGCCGCGCAGCGAGCATGGTGGCTGATCAGGGCGCCATCTCGCTCGAGGAGTTCAAGGCGCGCCTGCCTCTGGTCGAGGTCGTCGCGCGCCACGTGAGGCTTGCGCGGCGCGGGCGCGAACACCTCGGCCTGTGCCCGTTCCATTCCGAGAAGACCCCCTCGTTCACGGTCTCCGAGGTCAAGGGCTTCTACCATTGCTTCGGTTGCGGCCAGCACGGCAACGCGATCGACTTCATCATGGGGATCGAGGGGCTCGATTTCGGCCAGGCGATCGCCCGCCTCGCCGAGCTGACCGGCGTCCCGGCCCCGCGCCGGGTTGGCAACGCCGAGCCCCGGGTCGACCGCACGTTGTACGCGATCAACGAGGCCACCGCCCGCTGGCTCGCCGGGCGGTTGGAGAGCTCGCAGGGGGCTGAGGCCGCGGCCTATCTGGCGAGCCGCGGGCTCGACCGGGAGGCCATCGTGCGCTTCGACCTCGGCTACGCGCCCGGCGAGCGCACAGCGCTCAAACGCGCGCTCCAGGCCGAGGGCTACGAAGAGCGGAGCGCGATCGAGGCGGGGCTGCTGGTCCAGCCCGAGGACGGCGGCCCGAGCTTCGACCGCTTCCGTCACCGGGTGATGTTCCCAATCCACGACCGGCGTGGCCGAGTGGTCGGCTTCGGCGGCCGCGCGCTCGGTGACGCGCGAGCCAAGTACCTGAATACGCCGGACACGGCGCTGTTCCACAAGGGCAAGCTTTTGTACGGCCTGGCGCTGGCCCGGCAGGCGATCCGCGAGCGCGGCACCGTACTGATCGCCGAAGGCTATATGGACGTGATCGCGCTTGCCCAGGCGGGCTTCGCCAATGCCGTGGCGCCGCTCGGCACCGCAGTCACCGAGGCTCAGCTCGCCCAGCTCTGGCAGCTCGCCGAGGAGCCCGTGGTCTGCCTCGACGGCGACGAAGCCGGGCTGCGGGCAGCCCATCGTATGGTCGAGCGGGCGCTGCCGCTATTGCAGCCAGGCAAATCGCTCCGCTTCGCGCTGCTGCCACCCGGCCAGGACCCGGATTCCGTGCTCCGCCGGCGCGGCCGCGGCTTCCTTGGCAAGGTGATCGAGGAGGCGATCCCGCTCGATGAGCTGCTCTGGACCCGCGAGATCGCGAGCCGTTCGGTGCACGTGCCGCAGCATCGCTCGGCCCTGGAGAAGCGCTTTCGCGAGCTCGCCGCCACGATTCCCGATCGGAACCTGAGCCGCTTGTTCCTCGGCGCCTTCTTCAGGCGCCTGCACCTGGCGCTCGGCCGGACCGATCCGCGCGCCCGCACCAGACCGCCCCATCTGGCCGGTGGCGTCGGGCCGGGGGTCGGGGCCCGCCGGCTTGCGGCCCTGGTCGCCAAGCCCGAGCTCGCCGATGCCCGTCAGCTGTTCGGGCCGATCCTGGTCCATCCCGAGCTCCTGCACGATGTCGAGGAGGAGCTGGCCAGCCTGGAGTTCGCCGAGCCGGAGCTCGATTCGCTCCATCAGGCAATTCTTTGCTGGTACGGCGAGTCGGGCCACCTTGACCCCGGCGGATTGAGCGACCACCTGTGCGAAACCGGTTTTACCGGGCTGGTCAGTCAGTTGGTGGCCCCGGGTCCGCGCACTGCATGGTTCTGCCAGGATGGAATCGCCCACGCTGTGGTGCTGGAGGGCTGGCGCGAGCGCGCCAGCCAGCATCGCCGCTTTGCCGAGCGGCGGGCGATCGCGCGAGCCGCATCGGCGGCGTTGGCCGAGCGACGCGCCGAGGCGGGAGCGCACATGCTGGCCGTGAACCGGCTGATCAATCCGGTCGATCCGGCCGGCGGCTCCCCGCGAGCTCCGCGGGACCCGATGGAGTGAACGGCGCCGGGCCCGCTCGCGCGTCGTCACCCTGCTGGGGCGTCCGGGCCACCTCTTCCACGTGATGGGTCAAGAAGGAACGGCCGTATGGCGAAGAACGCTGTCGCAAGTGGGGCCTCGGTGCTCAAGCCGCCGCCGGGGAAGCCCGTGGCGGACAACTCGGCCCAGGAGCTGATTGGTAGTTCGCCGGCGCTCAAGCGGCTGGTCGCCCAGGCTCGCGAGCGCGGCTTCGTCACGCTCGACGAGATCAACGCTGCCCTGCCCGAGGAAGAGATCTCCCCCGACCAGCTGGACGAGCTGATCGAAATGTTCGACGGGATGGGGGTCAGCGTCGGCCGCGACGACGACAGCGGCAATGGCGCCGGCGGCGGCAAGGCCGAGCTCGAGGGCGGCGACGAGGAGCCCGAGAACGCGACGGCGATCGACGAGGAGGACCTCGGCCGGACCGACGACCCGGTGCGCATGTATCTGCGCGAGATGGGCACGATCGAGCTGCTGTCGCGCGAAGGCGAGATCGAGATCGCCAAGCGCATTGAGGCCGGGCGCAACACAGTGCTCGAGGCGCTCTGCGAAAGCCCGCTGACGATGCGGGCGATCATCGGCTGGCGGGATCAGATCGGCGAGGGCAAGGTCCTGCTCCGGGACGTGATCGACCTCGAGGCGACCTATGGTGCCGAGCCGCAGGGCGAGGCCGCCAACGCCCCCAAGGCGGCCACGGACGGGAACGCCGAGACGGTCGAGGAGGAGAGTGCTGCGGAGCCGGAGAGCGAACCCGACGAGGATGGCGACTTCGAAGACCCGACAATGACGATCTCGGCCATGGAGGCGAGCGTCCGGGATGGCGTGCTCGAAACCTTCCACGCGATCGCCGACAGCTATGAGCGGCTGCGGAACCTGCAAGAGCAGCGCCTGGCCGGGCTGCAGCACAACCAGCCGGTCGATGGCGAACTCGACGTCCGCTATGAGCAGGCGCGCAGACAGGTGGTCGATCTTGTCAACCAGATCCACCTCAACCCCAACCGGGTCGAGCACCTGGTCGAGCAGCTGTACAAGGTCAACCGGCGCCTCAACGGTCTCGAGGGCAAGCTGTTGCGCCTCGCCGAGGGCTGCCAGATCGAACGCGAGCCGTTCCTGCGTCAGTATCGCGGCTCCGAGCTCGATCCCGACTGGGTCGAGCGTGTCGCCGAGCAGGGCCAGGGCTGGGCCAACTTCGTCGTCCGCCACGGCCGCGAGATCGAAGCGATCCGGGGCGACATCAGCAGCATCGCGAGCAGCACCGGGCTGCACATCGGCGAGCTGCGCCGGATCGTGGGGCTGGTTCAGAGAGGCGAGCGCGAGGCCAGCCGGGCCAAGAAGGAGATGGTCGAGGCCAACCTGCGCCTGGTGATCTCGATCGCGAAGAAATACACCAACCGCGGCCTGCAGTTCCTGGACTTGATCCAGGAGGGCAACATCGGCCTGATGAAGGCGGTCGACAAGTTCGAGTACCGCCGCGGCTACAAGTTCTCGACCTACGCCACGTGGTGGATCCGGCAGGCGATCACGCGCTCGATCGCCGATCAGGCGCGCACCATCCGCATCCCGGTGCACATGATCGAGACGATCAACAAGATCGTACGCACCTCGCGCCAGATGCTGCACGAGATCGGCCGCGAGCCGACGCCCGAGGAGCTCGCCGAAAAGCTCGCGATGCCGCTCGAGAAGGTGCGCAAGGTGCTCAAGATCGCCAAGGAGCCGATCTCGCTCGAA
>DATAOG010000400.1:0-1813 GCA_036265855.1 Geminicoccaceae bacterium
CCAGGCTCCCTATTGTCGAGCCAACGAAGCTGCCGACGCGCAGTTTGTCCGGCGTTGTTGCGTTTGTCTGAACCAGGCGGACACACGATCCTGGTTGAACTTGACCAGAGCAGGTTGGCGACGCTGGCTGGGGTCGCATTAAGTCCGGCGCAGGCAGTGATTCGGGCGGACAGGGCTGCCCGGATCGGCGCACCGAACGGCGGCCGGACTGGCCGGCGAACCCCCCGGGCCAGCCGGCGAACTCATGCTGAGTGGGTCTGGCGATGCGGCTGCGCGCCGCGCGGTCCGAAGAGAGCGCCAGGTCGCCGGATTGGCTCGGGGCCCTCGGATTGGGCACCTGTGCGCTCAGGTCGGCAAAGATCCCGGAGCCTGACCCAAGTCTCGAGCGCGCGACGATTATCCTAGAAGCCGTGGGCCTAGGCCCGCCATCAGACGAGGACTGTACCAGGTCAATGCAAAATCGCAGCATGTTCCCGTATCGGCGACATGGTCCGAAGAAGCGCAGCAAGGGCGGCGGCCCGATGCGTAAACCCCATGGGCCGCAAAAAGTCCTGCCGAACTCGGCGCGTGATCTTCTGCCGATGCTCCAGCCGGCGACCAAGGCTCTTGCCCAGATGCTGGCCGGACGCACCCAGATGTCGGGTCAGCTCGAGCAGGCGCGGGCGGTTCTCGCCCAAGCGGAGCGTCTGATCGGCGATCGGGTGCACAACCGTCTCAACCCGGCCGAGCGCGAAGAATTCTTCGAGCAGATCGCGCGCCTTCGACTGACCTTGGCCGATGCCGATTCCGAGGCCGAGTTCAGGGCGGCTGAGCAGCAGGCGCCAGCCCGGCCGGCGCCGCCGCCGATCGCCCAGGAGCGCCTGAAGGAGATGGCGATGGCCCTGGCCACGCCGGAGGGGCGTCGCCGCCCGTCGCCAGGGGACGATGCGGTCGCGCCGGCGCCGGCGTACGCTCGAGACGACCGGCAGAGGCTAGGCCCCGACCCGAGCCGAAGCTCGGGCCCGGAGCCGGAACTCGAGGGCGACGGATCCCTGCCCGCCGCCAACAATCCGGACCCGGCGGCGGCCCCCGCAGCCAAGGATCCGGAACCGGCGGCACCCGCGCCCGAGGGCCCGCGCCGGCTGCTGGCGATCAACAAGCCCGGACGCCTGGAGCTGCCCAAGGACGCGGCGCTTGACGTGGCCCGGACCATGTCGATCGGCCGCAGCCGCGGGATCGGACGGCGGCGTCCGGTCGCCTCCGGGCCGCGGCTGACCGCGCCAGCGCTGCCGGCTTCAGTCGAGGTGGACGAAGTGGCCCCCGCCCCGACCGGCCACGAGCTGGCGGCCAACGGCGGGGCTGACCGGCCGAAACCGCCGCGACGCAGCCGCAAGACGCAGCAGGGTCTGCCCGAAGGCTGGATCATCGACGACGAGGGCTTCGTCGTGCCGGGCCCCGAGTGAGCCCTGTTCGGCTCCGAACCGCGCCGCCTTCTCCGCACCCGGTCGAACCGCTGCCAACTCGGGAGCGGCTCTCGCTCGCCCTAGACAGTCCTGCCGACCGCTGAGCTGCTGAGGCAAAACGCCGCGGGCGCCAGTCACTCCGGCTGACAGACCGCAGAGCGAACTCACGCGGGGACGTGTCACGCCATCCGGTTGACTCTTCGCAACTGCAGCATTACCTCGTGCAGTGCAGCATAACCGGCTGGCCGGCGTCCGGACAGCCTCGGACTGCACGACCGGGTCGAAGACCCCAGCACGAGCGAGGAAACCAATGGCGGCCGACAACGTTACGTCGATTCAGCAGGTGCAGGATCAGGTACGCGACGGCTACG
>DATAOG010000401.1:0-2471 GCA_036265855.1 Geminicoccaceae bacterium
CGAGAGCGGCGGGCTCGAGTTCGAGGAGCGGGTCCAGGACCTGGATCGGGGCGCCAACATCGGGCTGCCCTATTTCGCTCTCGACGCCTGCCGGCTGCGCTTCTTCGGCGGCTCGACCAATCATTGGGCCGGGCGCTGCCGGCCGCTCGACGCGCTCGACTTCGAGGCGAGGGCGTGGGTACGGCAGTCCGGCTGGCCGCTGAGCCGGGCCGAGCTCGAGCCCTTCTATCGTCAGGCCCAGGATATCTGCGAGCTTGGCGCCTACGATTATTCGCCGGAGCCCTGGCTAAATCCGGGCCAGATGGTGCTGCCGTTCGATCCGGCCCGGATCGTGAGCCGGGTCTGGCAGTACAGCCCGCCGACCCGGTTCGGCGAGGTCTACCGGCGCGAGCTCGAGGCCGCGGCCAATCTCGATGTGGTCCTGCACGCGAACCTGGTCGAGATCGAGGCGAACGAGGCCGGCGCCGAGGTGCTGGGGCTCAGGGCGCGGACGCTCGATGGCAAGGGGCTCACCGTCCGCGCCCGGGCCTATGTGCTCGCCTGCGGCGGGCTCGAGAACCCACGCCTGCTGCTGGCCTCCAACCGGCAGGTCAAGGTGGGGCTCGGTAACCAGCGGGACCTGGTCGGGCGCTACTTCATGGAGCACCCGCACTGCAATGCGGCGCGCGCGCTGGTCACCGATCCGGCGCGGCTGAGCTTCTACACCTTCGGCCGGGGCGGCGGTCAGGCGCGGGGCATTCAGGTGGTCGGCTGTCTCAATCAGAGCCCGGACCGGCAGCGGGCCATGCAGCTCTTGAACTTCGATGCCCTGTTCACGGTCGACGACGTCGGCGATTCCGGCTTCGCGGCGCTCCGGCGGATCTGGAGCGCGGCCGGGCACGGCGAATGGCCGGACGGTCTCGGCGCCGACCTCTGGCGGGCGCTGACCGACCTCGAGGATACCGCAGCCGGCGTCATGGGACGGCTGGGCCTGCACGAGTATCATCCGGGCAGCGCGAGCCTGCGGGTGTGGTGCAGCGGCGAAGCGGCGCCGAACCCCGACAGCCGGGTCCGGCTGGGCAACCAGCTGGACGCGCTCGGCATGCCCAGGATCGTGCTCGACTGGGGGCTGACCGGGCAAGACAAGCGCTCGCTGCTGGCCGGCCACCAGGCGATCGCCGAGGAGCTCGGCCGGACCGGGCTCGGCCGCCTGCAGATCGCCGATTGGCTGACCGCCAATGACGACAGCTGGTCGCCGACCGTCGAGGGCGGCCACCACCAGCTCGGCACGACCCGCATGAGCCTGGATCCGGGCCAGGGCGTGGTCGACCCGACCTCGCGGGTGCACGGCATCGCCAACCTCTATGTCGCCGGCGGCTCGGTCTTTCCCACGTCCGGCAGCGCCAACCCGACGCTCACGATCGTGGCACTAGCACTCCGCCTCGCGGCGAACCTGCAGCAACGTCTGACAGCCTGATCCGCGCCGACCCGCGAGCCGCTGCGGCGTACGCCTGATACGCTTCGCGTCGCTGATCGCTCAATTCACCACATCCTTGCGCACCCAATCGCCGCCCTGCCAAGCGTACCAGACGAAGCTGGCATAGCCGGTCACGTCGCCCTTGGCGTCGAAGCCGATCCGCCCGAGCACGGTTTCGAACGCATGCGTCCGCAGCGCGTTGGCGACCTGAGCGGCCTGTATCGTCCCGGCCTGCTCGGCGGCTGCGGCCCAAAGCTGGACCGCTGCGTACTCAGGGAATGCTGGGGCTTCAACGCGCTCTTTGAACTTGGCCGCGATCTTGGCTGCCTCCGGTCCGCTCGGCTGCGGAAAGAAAGTCATTAGCGTTCCGTCCGCAGCCGCGCCGGCAATCAGTCCGAAGTTCTCGTTGTTGATCCCGTCGCCGCCAACCAGCTGCAGCGGATAACCGTGCTCCTTCGCCTGCCGGAGGATCAGCCCCGCTTCTTGGGCATAGCCGCCATAGTACACAACCTCGATCCCGCTCGCCCGCATCCTCTGGAGAACGTCCCAATAGTCGACCTTGCCGGGCTCGATCGCCTCGAATATCGCCTCGCTGACGCCACGCTGGTTGAGCTCTTTCCTTGTCTCCTCAGCCAGACCTCGGCCATAAACTTGGCCGTCGTGAAGAATGGCAATCGGCTTGCCGCGCCAACGTTCCGCAAGAAGATCGCCGGCGATCCGGCCCTGGAGGTCGTCCCGGCCGACCATGCGGAACAGGTTGGTGAACCCCTGCTCGGTCAGCTTCGGGTTGGTTGCCCCGGTCGCGAACAGCAGGACGCCAGCGTCGGCATAGACTTTCGAGGCCGGGATCGCGGCGCCCGAGCACGGGTGGCCAAAGACCGCGACCACCCCGGCGGCCACGAGCTTGTTGGCGGCGGCGACGGCCTGCTCGCCGTCGCAATAGTCGTCGGCCTCGACCGCCTTGAGCGTGTCGCCGAGCACGCCGCCTCTGGCATTGAGGTCGGCAACGCTGACT
>DATAOG010000402.1:0-2219 GCA_036265855.1 Geminicoccaceae bacterium
ACCTGTCGCATGCCATGAATTCGATGCGCCACTCATGCGACAGCGGATACTAAAAGATGCGTCACTCCCAGACCATGCTGGCCATCAATTCAGATGATAAAGCTTATGGAATCACATCGGGGCCACGTCGTTACCGTCCGAGAATGGGCATCGTCTACAATCGTGAAGGCCTACCGGGTCAATCTCAATCAGCGTTGATCCGGATCGATCGCAGGTGCGGGGTGGCGTCAAGGTTGAGCGCGGCGGCGGCAGCATACGCGGCGAGGGCGACGGAGGTCAGAAAATTCCAGCCGGCGAGCGTCAGGCCCAGCAGGGTGAAGCGGACCTGATCGCAGGTCGGCGCGGCTTCCGCGAGCATCCGTTTCAGCTCTTCCAGGCTTTGCGCGCTGCCGCCGGCGACGCAGCTCTCCGGCAGCGCCCACCAGCCCTGCTCGATGCCGAAGTGGTAGGCCGCGAGCCCGGCGCCCGCGAGCAGCGCGACGATCGAGAGCCCGAGAACAAGGCGCGGCTGCCAGCGCCAGCCGACGAGCCCGAGCGCGACCAGGACGACGTAGGGCCAGCGCTGCAGCACGCAGAGGTGGCAGGGGGCGAGCCCGCCCAGGTACTGCAGCCCGAGCGCCGCGAGCAGGATCACAGCACTGATCAGCGCCAGCAGCAGGCAGGCGATCGGCTGGGCGAGGATGCGCGCGAGCATGGCCGCCAGTCTATCCCCTGCGGCTGCGGGCGTCCCGGCCTGCGGCGTTTGGGCTCACGCGGGATCGAGTTTCCCCCGCTGCCGCCGGCCGCCACGGCAGATCCGCGGCGAGGACCCGACGGCTCCTTAACGGGCGTCCGCGGGCGTGCAGGACTGGAGCGGGCAGGGGATCTCTTTGCCCGCACGGAGCGTCCGCGTTCACCGATCGTCAACCAGACCGGGCGACAAGGGCTGGCAAGTGCGGCTTGGCTAAGGGCGGGCGAGATGGAGATCGGCGGGTTTGGGCTCGTGGCGCTGGTCGGGCTCGGGCTCGCGCTCGCGACCGTGTTCAAGGGGGTCAAGGCGGTGCCGCAGGGGCGGGAGTACACGGTCGAGCGCTTCGGTCGCTACCTGCGCACGCTTGGGCCCGGCCTGCACGTGATCACGCCGTTCGTCGAGAGCATCGGCGCCAGGCTGAACATGATGGAGCAGGTCCTGGACGTGCCCTCGCAGGAGGTGATCACCAAGGACAACGCGATGGTCACGGTCGACGGCGTGGTCTTCTTCCAGGTCCTGGACGCGGCCCGGGCGGCCTACGAGGTCAGCGGCCTGGAGCGCGCGATCCTCAACCTCGTGATGACCAACCTCAGGACCGTGATGGGCTCGATGGACCTCGACGAGCTGCTCTCGCAGCGCGATCGGATCAACGCCCAGCTGCTGCGCACGGTCGACGAGGCGACCACGCCCTGGGGCATCAAGGTCACCCGGATCGAGATCAAGGACATCGCGCCGCCGGCCGATCTGGTCGATTCGATGGCCCGCCAGATGAAAGCCGAGCGGGACAAGCGGGCGTCGATCCTCGAGGCCGAGGGCCTGCGCCAGGCCGCGATCCTGCGCGCCGAGGGCGAGAAGCAGTCAGCGATCCTCGAGGCCGAGGGCCGCAGGGAGGCAGCGTTCCGCGACGCCGAGGCGCGCGAGCGGGGGGCCGAGGCCGAGGCCAAGGCGACCGCGATGCTGTCACAGGCGCTCGCCCGCGGCGATCGCCAGGCGATCAACTATTTCGTCGCCCAGAAGTACGTCGAGGCCTTCGGGCGGTTCGCCACCTCGCCGAATCAGAAGGTCGTTTTCCTGCCGCTCGAGGCCACCTCGCTGCTCAGCTCGCTGGGCGGCATCGGCCAGATCGCGCGCGAGGCGTTCGGCTCGGCCGGTGGCGGCGCCAACGGGGCCGGCCGGCCGTGATGCTGATGCCCGATCCGGTCCAGTTCTGGCACTGGTGGGCGCTCGGCGGCGTGCTCTCGATCGTCGAGGTCTTCGCGCCCGGCTTCATGTTCCTCTGGATCGGGATTGAGGCCGGACTGGTCGGCTGCCTGCTCCTGATCTGGCCGGGTCTGGAGGTGCCTGGGCAGATCTTCGCCTTCGCCATCCTGTCGGTCGCGAGCCTGATCGTCTGGAGCCGGTTCCAGAAGGTCCGGCCAGCGAAGAGCGACAAGCCCAACCTCAACCGCCGGGGCGCACAATACATGGGTCAGCGGGCCGCGCTGCAGCC
>DATAOG010000403.1:0-2982 GCA_036265855.1 Geminicoccaceae bacterium
CGCATCGGCGCCGACCAGCCGCTTGACCGCGGCCATCGCGTCCCGCCACTCCTGCCAGGTCCGCGGCGGCTCCGGGTGGCCGGCGCGGCTCAGGATGTCCTGCCGGTAGAACAGCAGCCGCGTGTCGACGTACCAGGGCAGGCCCCAGAGATGGCCGTCGACCTGATTGCTGTCGGCGATCCCTTGAAAGAAGTCTGCCGGCGCGGTCTCTCGCGAGGCGGCGACCCGGCCGTCGAGCGGCGCGAGCGCATCGAGTGCCACGAACTCCGGGACCCAGGTGGTGCCGAGCTGGAAGACGTCGGGCATCGTGTCGCCGGCATAGGCGGTGAGCAGCTTCTCGTGGGCGGCGCTCCAGGGGATCTGCTGCACCCGGACCCGGATGCCCGGGTTCTGGCGCTCGAACTCCCGGGTCAGCGCCTGCACGACCTCGCCCTCGCGCCCCATCGCCCAGAACTCGAGCGTGACCTCGCCGTCCTGCGGCTTGCCGCAGCCGGCGAGCGCCAGCAGGCCCGCGAGCGCCAGGCCAAGGCGCCTCGACCCGACCCGCGAGGTTCGATCCTCTGGATGGTGGCGGAGTTCGATCACGTGTCCATCATACGTTGACCAGCGCCCGGATCATCGGGGCATTTCGTCCGGCCTTGCCTGACACCGATCGCCGGCCGGGCTTGGCGCTGCGTCAGCTTGCGGCTCGATGGGCGTCGTCCCGGCCGCCCGCCTCGCCGGCGACCGGCATCGGCAGGCGGCCGCGCAAGGGGTGCTCGGGCATCATCAACAGGCACCCGACCGCGGCCAGGAGCCCGAGCGCCGCGGCGGCGAACACCCAGCCGAACACGCCGGCCAGGCCCGGCGGCAAGGCGGCCGCGGCCGGCATCCTGTGCAGCGCCTCGAGCTCGTTGGCGCCGATGCCGCCGAGCAGGATCGCGCCGAACGCCGCGACCAGGATCGCGCCCCCGAGCGAGCGGAAGAAGTTCATGCTCGCCGTCGCAGTGCCGAGCTCGTGCAGCTCGACCGCGTTCTGGATCGCCACGGTCGTGACCGGCAGGACCGTCCCGACGCCGAGCCCGATCGCGGTGAGCAGCAGCTCCACGACCCCGAGCGGCAGGCCCGAGGGACGGAGCGCAAGCGCGATCACGGCAAGCGTCGCGACGATCAGGCCCGCGACCGGCAGCCGCCGGTAACGGCGGACGTGGATCATCACCCGCCCGGATGCCGTGGCGCCGGTGACCGTGCCGCCCATCAGCGCGATCATCGCCAGGCCCGAGGCGCTGGCCGACAGCCGGAGCACCGACTGCAGATAGATCGGCACGTAGATCGAGAGCCCGATGAACACGCCCATCGCCCAGCAGGCGGTGGCCGTACCGGCGGCGACCACCCGGTTCAGAATCACCGGCAGCGGCAAGAGCGGCTCCCTCGCAGTCCACAGGCGGAGCACGAACAGGGCCCAGAAGATCGCGGACCCGAGGAACAGCGCGACCACCGGCGCCGAGCCCCAGGGATAGCGCTGGCCGCCCCAGCTCAGCGCCAGCAGCAGCATGACGGTCGCCAGCACCATCAAGAGCGCGCCCAGAAGATCCAGGCGATGGGGCCGCTCGTGCCGCGGCAGCCGGCGCAGCGCCCGGTCGGTCATCAGCAACGCGACCAGGCCGAGCGGCAGGTTGATCCAGAAGATCATTGACCAGTGCAGGTGCTCGGCGAAGAACCCGCCGAGCACCGGCCCGGCGACGCTAGAGGTCACGAACACGCCCGCGATGTAGCCCTGATAGCGGCCGCGCTCCCTGGGTGCGACCACATCCGCGATGATCGTCTGCGCGAGCGAGATCAGACCGCCCCCGCCCAGCCCCTGAAAGCCCCGGGCGACCACGAGGATGCCCATCGTCGGCGCGAGCGCGCAGGCGAGCGAGCCGAGCACGAAGGTGCCGATGCCGATCAACAGGATCAGCCGGCGGCCGTGAATGTCGCTGAGCTTGCCGTAGAGCGGGGTGACCGCGGTCGAGGTCAGGAGATAAGAGGTCACGACCCAGGGCAGCTGCTCGGGATCGCCGAGCTCGCGGCCCATGGTCGGCAGCGCGGTCGCGACGATCGTCTGGTCGAGCGCCGCCAGCAGCATCGCCAAGAGGACGCCGATCACGATCGAGCGCACCGCCGCATGATCGAGCGGCGGCGCCTCGGTCAGCTCGGCGGCGTCGGCGGCCATCGGCACCTCGAAAACCTGCGCGCGCCGAATTTCTGCCAAGTCACGGCTCGTCAGGCGCAGCCTCATGATGTAGCAAAGTCAGCAAGGCGGCCGGGGGACAACCTAGCCTGCCGAGCGATCCGCGGTCGAGCCAGGAGGCGATGGCGCCGCGATCGCGCCGCACGGCGTCCTTCCCACTCCTGCCGAGGCGGCGTTCCGACCCATGCACGCGACCCTGGTGATCCTGGTGGTTGGCCTGACGCCCTCATTGGTCGGCGAGCACACGCCGAACCTCCGGCGGCTCGCAACGCAAGGCGGCATGCGGCCGCTCGCCACGGTCACGCCCGCGGTCACCTGCACCGTGCAGTCGACGCTCTTGACCGGCCTGCCGCCGTCCGGCCACGGCGCGGTCGCGAATGGCTGGTATTTCCGCGATCTGGCCGAGGTCTGGCTGTGGCGCCAGTCCAACCGGCTGATCGCCGGCGAGAAGATCTGGGAGGCGGGCAAGCGCCGCGACCCGGGGTTCACCTGCGCCCAGATGTTCTGGTGGTACAACATGTACTCGTCGGCCGACTGGAGCGCGACCCCGCGCCCGATGTACCCGGCCGACGGCCGCAAGATTCCGGACCACTACGCCGAGCCGCCCGAGCTGCGCGACGAGCTCAACGCCCGGCTCGGCCCGTTCCCGCTGTTCAAGTTCTGGGGCCCGGCCGCCGACATCACCTCGAGCCGCTGGATCGCGCGCGCGACCGCCTACGTGCGCGAGACTCGCAAGCCGACGCTGACGTTCTGCTACCTGCCGCATCTCG
>DATAOG010000404.1:0-9489 GCA_036265855.1 Geminicoccaceae bacterium
GCGCGCCGCGCTGCGGGCGGTCGCGCGCGACCGCAAGCGCGAGCCCGAGGAGCGCTTCGAGGCGACCCTCGCGCTCGCCGCCCTGCCGCGCAACGGTGCGCGCAACCGGCTGCGCAACCGATGCTCGCTGACCGGGCGACCGCGCGGCTATCACCGCAAGTTCGGCCTGTCGCGGATCGCGCTCCGCGATCTGGGCTCGGCCGGGCAGATCCCGGGCCTGGTCAAGGCGAGCTGGTGAGTGGCGGCGACACGGGACCGCGAAAGGAGGTCTGGGAATGGCGCTGAGCGATCCTTTGGGTGACATGCTGACCCGCATCCGCAATGGTCAGGCGGCGCACAAGCCGGCGGTCAACAGCCCGGCTTCGAAGCTGCGCGTCAACGTCCTCGAAGTGCTCCAGCGCGAAGGCTACATCCGTGGCTACCGGCGCGAGGACACCGGTCACGGCGAGCTGTCGATCGAGCTCAAGTACCACAACGGCGAGCCGGTGATCCGTGAGCTGCGCCGGGTCTCGAAGCCAGGCCGGCGGATCTATTCCGGGGTCAAGGACCTGCCGCGGGTCTACAACGGGCTCGGGATCGCCATCCTGTCGACCCCGCGCGGCGTCATCTCGGACGCCGAGGCGCGCGCCGCCCACGTCGGCGGCGAGATTCTGTGCACGGTGTTCTGAGATGTCGCGAATCGGCAAGCATCCGGTCCGGATCCCGAGTGGCGTCGAGGTGACGCTGGACGGGCAGACGGTGAGCGTCAAAGGCAAGCTCGGGCAGCTCAGCCAGAGCCTGCCGGCCGAGGTCGAGGTGACGCGCGAGAACGGCGCGATCGCGGTCCGCCCGCGCGCCGAGAACAAGCGCGCCCGGGCCATGTGGGGCCTGGCGCGCACGCTGGTCGCCAACATGGTCGAGGGCGTCTCGAAGGGCTTCACCCGGAGGCTCGTGATCAGCGGCGTCGGCTACCGGGCGGCCCTTGACGGCAAGATCCTGAACCTCCAACTGGGCTACAGTCACGATATCAAATACGCGATTCCGGCCGACATCCGGGTCGCCTGCGAGAACCCGACCTCGATCGCGATCACCGGTGCCGACCGCCAGCGGGTCGGTCAGATCGCGGCCGAGCTCAGGGCGTTCCGCAAGCCCGAACCATACAAGGGCAAGGGCATCCGCTACGACGACGAAGTCATCCTGCGCAAGGAAGGCAAGAAGAAGTAGGGCCATGGTCAAGCCAGCCGAACGCTTCGTCCGGCGCCGCCGCCGGACCCGAGCGGCGCTGCGCAAGAGCGGCCGCGGCCGGCCGCGGCTGTCGGTGTTCCGCTCGAGCAAGCATATCTATGCCCAGGTGATCGACGACGAGGCCGGGCGGACCCTCGCGGCCGCCTCGACCCTCGACAAAGCGCTGCGCGGCGAACTGAAGACCGGCGCCGATCGCGCCGCCGCCGAGCAGGTCGGCCGGCTGCTGGCGGAGCGCGCGAAGGCGGCCGGGGTCGAGGCGGTGGTGTTCGATCGCGGCGGCTATCGCTATCATGGCCGGGTCAAGTCGCTGGCCGAGGCCGCGCGCGCGGTCGGGCTGGTGTTCTAGCTGAAATTCCGGACGGAGAAGCAGACAGCATGGCACGCAGAGGCGACGAGGAGCGCCAGGACGGCGAGCTGGTCGACCGGCTGGTCAACATCAACCGGGTCGCCAAGGTGGTCAAAGGCGGCCGGCGCTTCGGCTTCTCGGCGCTGGTGATCGTCGGCGACGGCAAGGGCCGGGTCGGCTACGGCAGCGGCAAGGCGCGCGAGGTGCCGGAGGCGGTCCGCAAGGCAACCGAGCAGGCCAAGCGCGCGATGATCCGGGTGCCGCTGCGCCAGGGGCGGACCCTGCACCACGACATCGAGGGCCATTTCGGGGCCGGCCGGGTGGTCCTGCGGGCGGCTCCCGCCGGCACCGGGATCATTGCCGGCGGCCCGATGCGGGCAGTGTTCGAGGCGCTCGGCATCAACGACGTGGTCGCGAAATCGATCGGCAGCTCCAACCCGCACAACATGGTCAAGGCGACCTTCGACGCGCTCGGCAAGATGATGTCGCCGCGCGCGGTCGCCGCGAAGCGGGGCAAGAAGGTCGGCGACATCGTCGGCCGCCGGGACGGTGCCGGCGCCGAGGCGCGGGCGGAGGCATGAGGCTCGAGATGGCTGACCAGCTGCGCGTGACCCAGACCGGCAGCCCGATCGGCCGCCATCGGCGTCAGCGGGCCAACCTGATCGGCCTCGGGCTGAACAAGATCGGCCGCTCGCGGGTGCTGCCCGACACGCTCGCGGTGCGCGGCCGGATCGCGCAGGTCCATCATCTGGTCCGGGTCGAACCGGTGGCCGAAGAGGCCGCGCCTGCGGCGCGCAAGGGGGCGGCGACAGCGAAGGCGGACCAATGAAGCTCAACGAACTGGCGCCGAGCCCGGGCAGCCGCAAGGCGCGCAAGCGGATCGGCCGCGGCATCGGCTCGGGCACCGGCAAGACTTCCGGCCGCGGCCACAAGGGCCAGCGCGCCCGCGCCGGCTCGGCGACCCGTGCGTTCGAGGGCGGGCAGATGCCGATCTACCGGCGCCTGCCCAAGCGCGGCTTCAAGAACCTGTTCCGCAAGGTCTATGCGCCGGTCAATCTCGATCGCCTGCAGGCCGCGGTCGATGCCGGCCGGATCGATCCCGCCCGACCGGTCGATCTCTCGACGTTGCGGGCCGCCGGCCTGATCTCGAAGCGCCTGGACGGCGTCCGGCTGCTGGGGCGCGGCGAGCTGACCACGCCGCTGACGATCGAGGTCGACAGCGCGTCGAAGACGGCCGCGGCTGCGGTCGCCAAGGCCGGCGGCAAGCTGATCCTGGGCCAGCCGCCGGCCGAGCCGCCCGCGCCCGAGGCGCCGCGCACCGAGCCACCCCCGGCCGACGGGCCGGCTGGCGCGTAATCGGAGACCGCCATGGCTTCGATGGCCGAGCAGCTGGCTGCCAACATCAACCTCGGCGTCTTCAGCAAGGCGACCGAGCTCAAGAAGCGGCTCTGGTTCGCGCTCGGCTGCCTCATCGTCTACCGGTTCGGCACCTCCATCCCGCTGCCCGGGATCGACCCGGTGGTCATGGCACAGATCTTCGAGCAGAACTCCGGCGGCATCATGGGCATGTTCAACATGTTCGCCGGCGGCGCGCTCAAGCGCATGTCGATCTTCGCGCTCGGCATCCTGCCATACATCTCCGCCTCGATCATCATGCAGCTGATGACCGCGGTCTCGCCGACGATCGAGCAGCTGAAGAAGGAAGGCGAGGTCGGGCGCAAGAAGATCAACCAGTACACCCGCTACCTGACGGTGCTGCTGTCGGCCTTCCAGGGCTATGGCCTGGCGATCGGGATGGAGGCGATGACCGGCCCGTCGGGCAGTGCCGTGCTCGAGCCCGGCTGGTATTTCCGGGTCACGGCCGTGATCACGATCGTCGGCGGCACGCTGTTCCTGATGTGGCTCGGCGAGCAGATCACCGCCCGGGGCGTCGGCAATGGCATCTCGCTGATCATCTTCACCGGCATCATCGCCCAGCTGCCAGCGGCGCTCGCCAAGACCCTCGAGCTCGGGCGGACCGGCGCGCTCTCGACCATTCTGATCATCTTCCTGCTGGTCATGGCGGTCGCCGTGATCACCTTCATCGTCTTCATGGAGAGGGCCCAGCGCCGGATCCTCGTGCAATATCCCAAACGCCAGCACGGCAACCGGATGTTCGGCGGCGAGAGCTCGCATCTGCCGCTCAAGATCAACGTCTCGGGCGTGATCCCGCCGATCTTCGCGAGCTCGCTGCTGCTGATGCCGGCGACCATGGCGAGCTTCGGCGGTGCCGGCGGGCCGGAGTGGCTGGCGACCATCGCCGCTTTGCTCGGCCACGGCCAGCCGCTGTTCCTGCTCCTCTATGTCGGCCTGATCGTGTTCTTCGCCTTCTTCTATACGTCAATCGTGTTCAACCCGCAGGACACGGCCGAGAATCTGCGCAAGCACGGCGGCTTCATTCCCGGCATCCGCCCCGGCCAGCGGACGGCGGAGTACCTGGACTACGTCCTGACCCGTCTGACCGTGGTCGGCGCCGCCTATCTCTCGGTTGTCTGCATCCTCCCGGAGATCCTGATCTCCCGGTATGCGGTGCCGTTCTATTTCGGCGGCACGAGCCTCTTGATCGTGGTCTCGGTGACCATGGACACGACCGCGCAGATCCAGTCGCATCTGATCGCCCATCAGTACGAAGGTCTGATCAAGAAGGCGCGCCTGCGCGGGGCAAGGCGCTGATGCAGCTCGTGCTGCTGGGCCCGCCGGGCGCCGGCAAGGGAACTCAGGCCGAGCGCCTCAAGACCCGCTACCGGCTCGCGCATCTCTCGACCGGCGAAATGCTGCGTGAGGCGGTCGCGGCCGGCACCGAGGTCGGGCGCCAGGCCAAGGCGATCATGGATGTCGGGCGATTGGTCCCCGACGATGTGATCAACCGCCTGGTCGCCGAGCGGATCGCGCGGCCGGACTGCGTTCGCGGCTTCATCCTGGACGGCTATCCGCGCACGCTCGCCCAGGCCGAAGCGCTCGATCGGATGCTCGCCGAGCGCCAGTCCGGGCTCACCGCGGCGATCGAGCTCGAGGTCGACGACGAGGCCCTGGTCGAGCGGATCTCCGGCCGCTTTGCCTGCGCCAGGTGCGGCGCGGGCTATCATGACCGCTTCAAGCCGACCGCGGTGCCGGGCGTCTGCGATGTCTGCGGCAGCACCGAGTTCGTGCACCGCAAGGACGACACACCCGAGACCGTGCGCGCCCGGCTCAAGGCCTATCACGACCAGACCGCGCCTCTGCTGCCCTATTATCGCGCCCGGAAGTTGCTGCTGACCGTGGATGGAATGGCCGAGATCGATCACGTAACCGACGAGCTTTTCGAGAAAATCGACGCTCCGACCGGTGGATCGGGCGCGTTGACAGCGGGATCGCGCGACCTATAATCGCGCGGCTTTTACACCCCGGGTCCGCTTACTATATCTGTCGCTGTCCGGAAACGGCCGGGGCGGGCGTTCCGGTACCCGAGGGGGCCTGTACCCGAGCTGGAGGAGAGTGCGGCGTGGCGCGCATCGCCGGAGTGAACATCCCGAGCGGCAAGCCGGTCGGGATCGCTTTGACCTACATCTACGGCATCGGCCGGACCAGCGCCGAGAAGATCCTTGCGATTGCCGACGTGCCCTTCGGCCGTCGGGTCAACGATCTGACCGACGCGGAGGTCGGCCGGCTGCGCGAGGCC
Organism: Geminicoccaceae bacterium; assembly: GCA_036265855.1. Taxonomy (GTDB): domain Bacteria; phylum Pseudomonadota; class Alphaproteobacteria; order Geminicoccales; family Geminicoccaceae; genus DATAOG01. The sequence goes on from DATAOG010000404.1 coordinate 5,268, forward strand.
ATCGACCGTAACTACCGGGTCGAGGGCGACCTGCGGCGCGATGTCGCGATGAACATCAAGCGGCTGATGGACCTCGGTTGCTACCGCGGCCTGCGGCATCGGCGGGGTCTGCCGGTCCGCGGTCAGCGGACCCACACCAACGCCCGCACCCGCAAGGGCCCGGCGCGGCCGATCGCCGGCAAGAAGAAGGTGAAGAAGTAAGCTCATGGCCAAGGACACCAGCCCGCGCCTGCGCCGTCGCGAGCGCAAGAACATCTCCTCCGGCGTCGCCCACGTCAGCGCCAGCTTCAACAACACGATGATCACGATCACCGATGCTCAGGGCAACGCGATTGCCTGGTCGTCGGCTGGCAGCCAGGGGTTTCGCGGCTCGCGCAAGTCGACGCCGTTCGCCGCCCAGGTCGCGGCCGAGCAGGCCGGCCGCAAGGCCATGGAGCATGGCATGAAGACGCTCGAGGTCCAGGTCCGGGGACCCGGATCGGGTCGGGAATCGGCGCTGCGCGCGTTGCAGGGCGTCGGCTTCACGATCACCTCGATCCGCGACGTGACCCCGATCCCGCACAACGGCTGCCGGCCGCGCAAGCGGCGCCGGGTCTGAGCGGCGGCAGCTGCGAGGGTTGCGGGCGCCGACCATAGACAGCCGGCTCGGCCGCCGCCGGGCGCTCGTTGAAGCCTTCTCCACGCCTGTCCATCTGAGGTAAAGCCCCGTGATCCAGAAGAACTGGCAGGAACTGATCAAGCCGCCCAAGCTTGAGGTGCAGCCCGGCCATCGGCCCGACCGGGAGGCCACGATCATCGCCGAGCCGCTCGAGCGCGGCTTCGGCGTGACCTTGGGCAACGCGCTGCGGCGCGTGCTGCTGTCGTCCTTGCAGGGCGCCGCGATCACCGCCGCCCAGATCGATGGCGTGCTGCACGAGTTCTCGACGATCGCCGGCGTGCGCGAGGACGTGACCGACATCGTCCTGAACCTGAAGGCGCTGGCGCTCCGGCTGCACAGCGACACGCCCAAGCGCATGTACCTCAAGGTCCGCGGGCCGGCGGTGGTCACCGCCGGGATGATCGAGGCCGGTCACGACATCGAGATCATGGACCGCGACCACGTCATCTGCCACCTCGACGAGGAAGCCGAGCTTTCGATCGAGATGACCGCGCGGGTTGGCCGCGGCTACGTTCCCGCGGCCCAGAACAAGTCCGAGGACGCGCCGATCGGGCTGATCGCGGTCGATGCGATCTACAGCCCGGTGCGCAAGGTCGCCTACCGCGTCGACCACGCCCGCGTCGGCCAGGTCACCGACTACGACAAGCTGACCATGCAGGTCGAGACCAACGGCTCGGTGACGCCCGACGACGCGGTGGCGCTCGCGGCCCGGATCCTGCAGGACCAGCTGCAGCTGTTCATCAATTTCGAGGAGCCGCGGGCGGCGATGGGCGGTGAGAGCAAGCCCGAGTTGCCGTTCAACCCGCATCTCTTGCGCAAGGTCGACGAGCTCGAGCTCTCGGTCCGCTCCGCCAACTGCCTGAAGAACGACAACATCGTCTACATCGGCGATCTGGTCCAGAAGACCGAGGCCGAGATGCTGCGGACTCCGAATTTCGGGCGCAAGTCGCTGAACGAGATCAAGGAGGTGCTGGCGCACATGGGCCTCTCGCTGGGCATGGAGGTGCCGGGCTGGCCGCCGGACAACATCGAGGACCTGGCGCGCCGGATCGAGGAGCCGTTCTGAGGACGAGCGCCGGCCAGCGCTCCAGAGCTGAAGGTGGGAGACGACGATGCGGCATCGGCTGGCCGGTCGCAAGCTGAACCGGACTTCGAGCCACCGGACGGCGATGTTCGCCAACATGGCGGTCGCGCTGGTCAAGCACGAGCAGATCACGACCACGCTGCCCAAGGCCAAGGAGCTGCGCCGGTTCGTCGAGAAGCTGGTGACGCTCGGCAAGCGGGGCGATCTGCACGCCCGCCGCCTGATCCTGGCCAAGACTCGTGACCGCGGCACCGCGACCAAGCTGATCGACGTGCTCGGACCGCGCTACGCGGAGCGGCCGGGCGGGTACGTGCGCGTCCTCAAGGCCGGCTTCCGCCATGGCGACGATGCGCCGATGGCGGTGATCGAGTTCGTTGAGCGCGATGTTGCAGCCAAGGGGCAGGATTCCGGCCCGCGGTCGAATGCAGGCGAGGAGGGTGCGGCCGAGGCGGCCTGACGGCGCAGCCCCGGCCCGGCTCCGCGACGCCCGGGGGGCAAAGTCCACAGAGCCTGACCGCCGCAACCCGGCCCCGGGCCGCCGGACACGGGCGTCGCTGACGCTCGCCGTCGCGGTCGTGGCCGGTGCCTGCTTGCCGGGGGCCGCACCACCGGCGGCATTCGGCGCGGCCGAGCAGGTGCCGCGGTCGCGCGCCGAGATCACGCTGTCCTTCGCGCCGGTCGTGCGCAAGGCCGCGCCGGCGGTGGTCAACATCTATACCCAGAAGCAGGTGCCGCAGGCGGCCCTCAACCCCTTCGCCGCCGACCCGTTCTTCCGCTATTTCTTCCAGCAGTTCGGCGGGCGCGAGCTGCCGACGCAGCCCGAGAAGTCGCTCGGCTCGGGCGTCATCGTGCGCGCCGACGGCCTGATCGTCACCAACTACCACGTGGTCGAGGACGCCGACGAGATCATGGTCGTGACCGCCGACCGGCGCGAGTTCCGGGCCCATCTGGTCGGCGGCGACCAGGCGGCCGATCTCGCGCTGCTGGGTATCGACGCCCAGCGTCTGCCGGCGCTGCCGATGGGCGATTCCGACGCCCTTGAAGTCGGCGACCTCGTGCTCGCGATCGGAGACCCGTTCGGCATCGGCCAGACCGTGACCAGCGGCATCGTCTCGGCGCTCGCCCGGACCGCGCCCGGCACGGATGCCGATCTGTCGTTCATCCAGACCGACGCCGCGATCAATCCCGGCAATTCCGGCGGCGCGCTCGTGACGCTCGATGGCGCGCTGGTCGGCATCAACACCGCGATCTTCACTCAAAGCGGCGGCTCGGTCGGGATCGGCTTCGCGATCCCGGTCGATCTGGTCAAGGCCCTGATCCGCTCGGTCGACGCGGGCGGCAAGGGCTTGGCGCGCGCCTGGCTCGGCGCCACCGTGCAGCCGGTCGACGCCGATCTCGCCAGATCCCTCGGCCTAGACCGGCCAGAGGGCGCCCTGGTCGACCGGGTGTACCCAAGCGGGCCGGCGGCGCGGGCGGGCATCGGCAAGGGCGACGTGATCCTGGCGGTCGACGGCCGGCCGGTCGAAGATCCCAAAGCGCTCAATTTCCGCCTCGCGATCGGGGCGCTCGGCAACGACGCGAGGCTCGATCTCTGGCAACGGGGTCGCAAGACAAGCGTCGACCTGCCGGTCGAGACGCCGCCCTATCGACCGGCGCCGCAGCCGACCACGCTCACCGGCCGGCAGGCGCTGGCCGGCGCCACGGTCGCCAATCTGTCGCCAGGCCTCGACAAGGACCTGAATCTCGATCTGTTCGAGCGCGGCGTGGTCGTGCTCAAGGTCGCGCAGGCCAGCCCGGCGGCCGAGCTCGGGCTCGAGCCGGGCGATCTCGTGACCGCGGTCGCGGGCCGGCCGGTCGGCAGCGTCGAGCAGCTGACCGAGTCGCTGCGCAAAGCGCGGCCGCCCTGGCGGCTCGAGATCGAGCGCGCCGGCGAGCCGCTCGCGGTGGTGATCGGCGGATGAGCGATCTGTTCGAACATCCGGAACCGCCGCCGGCGCCATCGCCGGTGGGCGCCCCGCAGCCGCTGGCTGACCGGCTGCGGCCGAGAAGCCTGGAGGAGCTGGTCGGCCAGCAGCATCTGCTCGCGCCCGACGCGCCGCTCGGGCGGATGTTCGCCCGCGGCCAGCTCGGCTCGATCATCCTCTGGGGGCCGCCCGGCACCGGCAAGACGACGCTCGCCCGTCTGCTCGCCGCCCGGCTCGGACAGCCGCTGACCGCCCTCTCGGCGGTGATGTCCGGGGTCGCCGATCTGCGCAAGGTCTACGAGGAGGCCAAGGCGCGTCGCCGCACCGGCCAGCCGACGCTCCTGTTCATCGACGAGATCCATCGCTTCAACCGCGCCCAGCAGGACGGCCTGCTCGCCCAGGTCGAGGACGGCACCGTGACGCTGATCGGCGCGACGACCGAGAACCCGTCCTTCGCGCTGACCGGCGCCTTGCTCTCGCGTTGCCAGGTACTGGTCCTGAACCGACTCGACGATC
>DATAOG010000405.1:0-2163 GCA_036265855.1 Geminicoccaceae bacterium
GCTCCCGCCGGATGCCGGCCGCGACCATGGTCGCGTCGACCAGGATCGGCGCCCCGGCGGCAAGCGCCGCCCGCCCGGCGGCGATCGCATCGTCGGTCCAGGCGAGCTCGTCCAGGATGTCCGGCATGCCGCAGCTGTGGATCAGGCGGAGCGCCATCGTCTGAAAGTCGGCGGGCAGGCGGTCGATCGGCGCCTCGCGCCGGATGCGCGCAAACGAGGCCCGGTAGATCGCGTCCGGGTCCTGCAGGCGAGCGCCCTGACCCTCGGCCATGCCGCACCTACTGACGATGCTCTCGGGCATGATGCTCGTGGTGGTGATGATGTCCGTCGGTGCCGATCCCCTCGACATGATGATGGTGCGCGATCTGCGGCGCGCCCACCGCCGCCTCGTGGCCGAGCAGCCGTTCGCGGTACTTGCACAGCCGGCAGTTCATGTTGACGTCGCCGGTCCGGATGCCCTCGATCCGCTCGACGAACGAGGCCAGCACCTCCGGATGGTCGCCGAGGTAGCCGGCCTTGACGAACGCGATCTTGGGATGGCGCGCCGCAACCAGATCGGTCTGCTCGTAGATCCGGCGCACCAGGACGCCCGTGAACAGGAAATACGGAAACACGACGATCCGCCGGAAGCCGAGCCGGCTCGCGCGCTCGAGGGTCGCATCGACGCGCGGCCTCGCGACGCCGCTGTAGCCGGTCTCGGCCCAGCCGAAGCCCATGCCCTCCCAGAGCATGCGCGCGACCTTGGCGACGTTGCCGTTGGCGTCCGGATCGGAGGTGCCCCGCCCGATCACGGCCAGCAGCGTCTCGGCCGGCGCCCCGCCCGCAAGCGCTTCCGTGATCCGGTCCCGGGCGGCGCAGAGCAGCTTGGGGTCGAGCCCGAGATCGCGGCCGTACTCGATCCGGATGCCGTGCTCGGCGGCATACGCGTTGAGCACCGAGGGCACGTCGTTCTTGACGTGGCCGGCGGCGAACAGCATGCCCGGCACGGCCAGCACGTGGTCGACGCCCCGCGCCCGCAGCCGGTCGAGCCCCTCGCTGAGGATCGGCCGGGCGAACTCGAGAAAACCGCTCTCGACCGGATGCTGCGGCAGGCGCGCGGTCAGCCCGCCGACCAGGCGACGGAACTCCGCGACCGCGCTAGCATCGCGCGAGCCGTGGCCGCAGACCATGACCCCGACCGTACCCATGGGCGCCCTTCCCTCCCGGCCTGCCTTGGATACCAATCCGGCTCGCCCGGAACAAGCGGCGCCTGACGATCGTCAGAAGGGGCCGGCGGCGTGCTGCTGCTGAGCCCGGCGCCGCTGCTGGCGGCCCTGCTGCTGGCGCTCGCGCTGGATGCGCTGGCCGGCGATCCCGCGTGGCTCTACCGCCGCCTGCCGCACCCGGTCGTGCTGATCGGCCGCGCGCTCGAAGCGCTCGAGAGGCGCTGGCTGGACCCCGCCGCCCCGGCGGCGATGCAGCGCCGGCGCGGGCTCGCGGCGAGCCTGATCGTGATCGCCGCGAGCGCGGCCGCGGGCCTCGGGCTCCAGGCGCTCTGCCGCGCGCTGCCCTGGGGCTGGCTCGCGCTCGCCATTCCGATGAGCACGCTGCTCGCCTGGCGCGGCCTCGATGAGCACGTCGCGAGCGTCGCCTGCGGCCTCGAGCGGAGCCTCGCCGAGGGCCGCCTCGCGGTCGCAGAGATCGTCGGCCGCGACCCCGAGAGCCTGGATGCGCCCGCGGTCGCCCGCGCCGCGATCGAATCCGCCGCCGAGAATTTTTCCGACGGCGTGATCGCCCCCCTCTTCTGGGGCCTGCTGCTGGGCCTGCCCGGCATGCTCGCCTACAAGGCGATCAACACGACCGACAGCATGATCGGCCACCTCTCCCCCCGTTTTTCCCAGTTTGGCCGCTTCGCGGCGCGCCTCGACGACGCCGCCAACTGGCTGCCGGCAAGGCTTGCCGCTCTGCTGCTCCTGCTCGCTGCCGCGCTGATGCCGGGCGCCCGGCCGGCGGCCGGCTGGCGCGCGCTCCGCGCCGACGCCCGCCGCCACCGCTCGCCGAACGCCGGCTGGCCCGAGGCCGCGACCGCCGGCTGCCTCGGCCTTCGCCTCGCCGGCCCGCGCCGCTACGATGGGCTCCTGGTCAACGACGCCTGGATGGGGCAGGGCCGCACCAGTGCCAGGC
>DATAOG010000406.1:0-11075 GCA_036265855.1 Geminicoccaceae bacterium
GGGCCGAGCGACCGTTCCTCGCGGTCGTGCCGGAGGCCCCGGCTCCGGCCCAGGTCTTCCTGCCCATACCCGCCGATCAGGGCTCAGCCGCCGCCCGGCAGCAGCCGGTGGCGGATCAGATAGCTCATGGCGTGACGCCAGCTCTCGTCGGTGTCACCCCTGATGTCGACGCTGCCGGCCAGCACCGGCGCCCGGGTCGCGGCGTCGCGCACGACGACGTTGAGGTTCAGGATCAGATTGCTGACCTTCTGCACCCAACCGACCAGCGCGAGATCGGCGTCGAGCTTCTGCGCAATCGTGAGCTCGCAGCCATTGCAGCTCCAGAGCCGGCCCGCTGCCTCGATCGCGGCCGCGGCCGGCGTGGTATCGACCAGCTGATAGCGCTCCGAAGCCGCGAGCGCTGCGCGCAGCTGGTCCTGGATCATCGCCAGGCGCGCCCGGTCGGCGGGATCGACGCCCCGCTTCTCGCCCTGAAGGCTGCTGTCGACCAGCTCGAACGGGAACAGCGCAAGCCGTGGCGGCGGCGCGGCGAGGGCCTCCCCTGATGCCAGCCCGGCGACCAGGATCAGGCTCGCGCGCAACGTGCGGCGCCAGGCCGATCGCGTCGTCATCGCGTGCTCCCCAAATCCGGTCGGTCCGGCTTGCCCGGGTTGGGCCACGAACTATCTCGTGCAGCGTTCGGACAAGCAAGAGCCTCAGGCGAGCCCTGCGCATCGCGGTGAGGACGTCGCCAGGGATGGGAAAATCGGTGGCCGCATTGCGATCGCACCGGCGCCAGATCGCACGTGCGCTCTGTGCCGCGCTGATCGGAGTCGGGCTCGGCTGGCTGCCGGCCGCCCCGGCGCGCGCCGCGGAGCCGCTCGAGGTCGTGATCACCTACGTGACCCAGGACGAGGACCGGGTCGCGCCGCTGTCGCTGCTCGATAGTCTGCTGACCGACGAGGGCCTGATGGGGGCCCGCCAGGCGATCACCGAGAACCAGACGACCGGCCGCTTCCTCGGCCAGAGCTACCAGCTGAAGGAGGTCCTGATCCCGAAAGACGGCGATCTGGCAGCGGCCTTCAAGCAGGCGCTCGGCGCCGGCCAGCGGCTGTTCATCCTCGATCTGCACGCAGACCAGCTGCTGCAGCTTGCCGATCTGCCGGAGGCCGCGGACGCGGTGCTGTTCAACACCCGGGCGCCCGACGACCGGCTGCGGATCAGCGACTGCCGGGCCAATCTGTTCCACATCATGCCGAGCCGCGCGATGAAGGCCGACGCGCTCGCCGAATACCTGGTCTGGAAGCGCTGGACCCGCTGGTTTCTGTTGCACGGCACGCTCGAGCCGGACCTGGCATTCGCCGCGGCGATCGAGCGCGCGGCCAAGAAGTTCGGCGCCAAGATCGTCGAGAGCCGAGCCTATGAGTATCAGGCGACCGCGCGGCGCACCGATACCGGCCACGTTCAGATCCAGCGCCAGATCCCGGTGTTCACCCAGAACGCGCCCGACTACGACATCGCGATGGTCGCCGACGAGAGCGACATCTTCGGCGAGTATCTGCCCTACCGGCTCTGGGACGCGCGCCCGGTCGCCGGCACCCAGGGGCTGATCGCGACCGCCTGGCACCGCGCCAACGAGCAGTGGGGCGCGACCCAGGTCCAGCGCCGGTTCCAGAAGTTCGCTGGTCGCTGGATGACCGAGCGCGACTACACCGCCTGGCTCACGGTCCGGACCGTCGGCGAGGCGGTGACCCGGACCAAGAGCGCCGACCCGAAGACGATCCGCGACTACCTGCGCGGCGACCAGTTTCAAGTCGCGGGGTTCAAGGGCGAGGGCCTGACCTTTCGCAAATGGGACCAGCAGATGCGCCAGCCGATCCTGATCGTCGGCGCGCGCATGCTGGTCTCGGTCTCGCCGCAGGAGGGCTTCCTGCACCAGCGCACGCCGCTCGACACGCTGGGCTACGACGAGCCGGAATCGAGCTGTCGGCTGCAATGACCGGCGAGCGCCGCCAGAGGAGGACCCTTGAGATGCCGCGGCTGCTGCTGCTAGCGACCCTGGGACTGCTGGCGTCCGGCCACGCCGCCACGGCACGGACGATCTATGTGTCCAACGAGAAGGGCAACTCGATTAGCATCGTCGATGGCGACAAGCTCGAGCTGGTCCAGGAGGTCAAGGTCGGCCAACGGCCGCGCGGCATCGTGCTGAGCAAAGACGGCAAGTTCCTCTACATCTGCGCGAGCGACGACGACACGATCCAGATCCTGGACACCGCCAGCCTGAAGCTCGTGGGCCAACTGCCGTCGGGGCCGGACCCCGAGCGGATGGCGCTCTCGCCGGACGGCGCCAAGCTCTACGTCGCCAACGAGGACGACAACATGGTGACCGTGATCGACATCGCCGGCCGCACGGTCGCGACCCAGATCCCGGTCGGCGTCGAGCCCGAGGGCGTGGGCGTGAGTCACGACGGCAAGTGGATCGTCAACACCTCCGAAACCACCAATATGGCGCATTTCATCAACGCCGAGACCGCCGAGATCACCGACAACGTGCTGGTCGACCAGCGGCCGCGGGTCGCCGAGTTCACGAGCGACGACGCCGAGGTATGGGTCAGCTCCGAGGTCGGGGGCACGGTCAGCGTGATCGACAACAGGACCCGCAAGGTGACGCACAAGATCAGCTTCCAGATCCCGGGCGTGCCCAACGAGGCGCTCCAGCCGGTCGGCATCAAGATCACCAAGGATCGCAGCAAAGCCTTCGTCGCGCTCGGCCCCGCCAACCGGGTCGCGATGATCGATGCCAAGACCTACGAGGTCCTCGACTATCTCCTGGTCGGCCAGCGAGTCTGGCAGCTGGCGTTCTCGCCGGACGAGAAGTTCCTCTACTCGACCAATGGCGTTTCGAACGACATTTCGGTGATCGACGTCGACGCCGGCAAGGTGATCAAGTCGGTCAAGGTCGGCAGCTATCCCTGGGGCGTTGTGGTCAAGGATTGAGGAGGGCTGCCTTCGATGATCCGTCGGGAGTGCAAGGGCCGCCGCCAGCCCAGCGCCGTCCACGGCTGGCGCATGGCATCGCTGACCGGGCTTTGGATCCTGACGAGCTGGCTGCTGCCGGCCGCCGCCATCGCAGCGGATCCGGACTGGCCCTGCCAGCAGCGGCTGGTGCCGGACATCGCGGCCGGCATGATCTGGTCGGGGCCGCCGCTCGATTCGACAGCAACAGCTGCCGATGATCCTGAAATCCGGCATCTCGCGGGCAATCTCGCGGCCCGCCGGACGCCCTTGGAGCAGGCGACCGCGGAGATCGACCAGTTCGCCAGGGGGCTGCCGGCCGGGCACAAGAACGAGCAGCTGACCCGACTGTTCGCCGAGACGCTTGCGATCCTCAATCACGACCGCAGCTCGATCATCGACGGGATCAAAAAGTACGCCCATGGTCAAGAGGCGCTCGCGCAGCGGATCAGCGCCACGAACGAGAAGCTCGCTCAGCTGGCGATCGATCAGGCGCAGGAGCGCGACGCGCTCGCCGCCCAGCGCGAGTGGGACATGCGGATCTACAGCGACCGCCGGTCGTCGCTCTCCTATCTCTGCGAGCAACCGGTGCTGCTCGAGAAACGGGCGTTCACGCTCGCCCGGGCGATCGCCGCTCACTTGGAGTGAGGCCGCCATGCCGGTGTCGATTCGAATAGCTGTCCGGTGGCTGCCGGTGACGGCTCTCCTTGGCGGACTGCTGCTTGCGGCGGCCGCGCCGGCGCGCGCCAACGACTATCCGACCGAGACCTCGGCCGATTACGTGTTCGGCTGCATGGCGAGCAACGGCGAGACCCAGGACGCGCTCAAGAAATGCTCCTGCAGCATCGACGTGATCGCCTCGATCCTGCCTTATGAGGAGTACGTCAAGGCCGAGACCGTCATGCGCATGCGCCAGATGCCGGGCGGCGGCGACAAGATGGAGCTGTTCCGCGACACCGCGGTCGCCAAGGACGCGGTCGACCAGCTGAAGCGGGCCCAGACCGAGGCCGAGGTCCGCTGCTTCTGATCCTCCAAGCGGCGCCCGCGCCCAGGTAGCCGGCAGCCGGCATCGGGGGGACGGGTGCTTCCTGGGCGGCCTGCCGCCGGGTCGGCTGCCCGCGGCGCCTCGGCTTTACCGGTTGTTCAGCTGCAACCGTTACCTCCTTAAAGGCGCCGGGACTGCGGCGTTTCCGCTCGGATGCCTCATGCTGTTCGCACTTGGCCTCCTGGTCGTCGTCGGATCGGTGCTGGGCGGCTACCTGCCGCATGGCGCGCTCGCCGTCCTTTGGCAACCGCTCGAGCTTCTGATCATCCTCGGCTCGGCGCTCGGCGCCTTCATGATCGCCAACCCGGCATCGGTGCAGCTGGGCGTGCTGAAGAACCTCAAGGTCCTGGCCCGGGCCGCGCCCTATCCGAAGGCCGCCTATCTCGAGCTTTTGACCCTGCTGTTCACGATGTTCAAGCTCGCCCGCAGCAAGGGCCTGCTGGCGCTCGAGTCGCACCTCGAGGAGCCGTACACGAGCGAGCTGTTCGGGGCGTTCCCGCATTTCATCGCCAACCATCACGCGGTCGAGTTCCTCTGCGACTACTGGCGCCTGATCACGCTCGGCGCCGAGAACCCGCAGCAGATCGAGGAGCTGATGACCGCCGATCTCGAGACCCATCACGCCGAGATGGAGCAGATCGCAGGCTCGGTGACGACGATCAGCGACGGCCTGCCGGCGTTCGGGATCGTCGCCGCGGTGCTCGGGATCATCGTCACGATGGGCTCGATCGCGGACCCGCCCGAGGTGCTCGGCAGCCATGTTGCGGCAGCGCTCGCCGGCACCTTCATGGGCGTGCTGCTGGCTTACGGGATCGTCGCGCCGGCCGGTGCCAAGCTCAAGGCGTATTTCGCGGCCGAGGCCAAGTATCACGAGTGCATCAAGGCGGGCCTGCTCGCCTTTCTCCAGGGCTACGCGCCGGTGATCTCGGTCGAGTTCGCGCGCAAGGCTCTGTACAGCAACGAGCGGCCGAGCTTCACAACGCTCGAGGAAGCGGTCGCGAACGCGCCGGCGCTAGGTTAAGCCGAGGCTCGGGAGACCGCCGATGGCGCGCGTGGGCAACCGGCCGATCCTGATCAAGAAGGTCAGGAAGGGACGTGCTCACGGCCACCACGGCGGCAGCTGGAAGATCGCCTACGCCGACTTCGCGACCGCGATGATGGCGTTCTTCATGCTGATGTGGCTGCTGGCTGCGACCACCGAGGAGCAGAAGCTCGGCATCGCGAATTTCTTCATGCCGACCCCCTTCGTGAAGAACGACATGGTGGGCAGCGACGGGATCAGCGGCGGCCAGACCCCGAACGACACCGGCGCCCTCGACCAGTCGCCGATGAGCCATCCCGATGTCGCAGTCAAGATGAGCCTGCAGCGGGACAACGGCGAGGACGACCTGACCCGGGAGCAGCTCCAGCAGCAGGTCGAGCGCGCCGAGGAGGCCGAGCTGCAGCGGGTCAGGGCGGAGCTCGACCAGGCGATCAAATCGGACCCGCAGCTCACCGGGCTCGGCGACAACCTGCGGGTCGACCGGACGGCGGAGGGGGTGCGGATCCAGATCGTCGACCAGGACCGGCGCTCGATGTTTCCGCTCGGCCGGGCGGTGCTGGAGCCCTACACCGAGGCGCTGATGGCCAAGCTCGCGACCATCATTGGCCGGACAGGCCGGCAGATCTCGGTCACCGGCCACACCGACGCGATCCCGTTCCGGGCCGGCAGCGTGCAGGACAACTGGCAGCTGTCGAGCGATCGCGCCAACGCTTCGCGCCGCGCCCTGATCGCGGCCGGCCTGGCGGAGGCGCGGATTGCCCGCGTGGTCGGCAAGGCCGACACCGAGCCGCTCAATCCGGCGCACGCGGATGCGCCTCAGAACCGGCGGATCAGCATCGTCCTGCTGCGCCAGCCGACGCCGGCGGCTGCGCCGGCGCGCCGCGAGCCGAGGGGTTAGGTCGAGCCGCCCAGAAAGGCGGCCGCCGTAGAAGTCGGAGAGCCGCGCCCGGCCCGGCCGATCGCGCGACCGCCGCTCAGTCCAGACCGGTCGCCTGCGCCCTGCCGATCGCCCCGCCGAAGCTTGCGCCCTGGAGGTCGGCGCCGGAGAAATCGGCGCGCGTGAGGTCAGCGCCCTTGAAGTTCGCGCCCGCGAGCTCGCAGCGGGACAGATCAGCACCCCTGAGATCGGCGCCCGCGAAATCGGCGAACTCGGCGGTGCAGCGCGCGAGCTTCGCGCCGTTGAGATTGGCGCCCTTGAGGTTCGCCTTGGTCAGATGGGCGCGCATCAGGCCCATGGACTGGTTGGTCATGTCGGCTGCGAGATTGGCGCCGGCGAGATTGGCACCCGCGAGATCGCTGCGCTCGAACTTGGCGACGAGATTGGCGCCGCCGAGGTCGGCCCCGGTCAGATCCGCGCCCGAGAACACGGCCTGGAAAGCGCTGGCCCCGCGCAGCCTCGCGCCCTTGAGCGCGGCGTCGCGCAGGATCACGAGATCGAGATTGGCGCCGGTCAGATCGGCACCCTCGAGATTGGCGCGGTCGAGCCTGCTGCCGCGCAGGTTCGCACCCTTAAGGTCGAGGCCGGCCAGATCGAGCCCGGCAAGATCGAGACCCGCGAGGTCGGCGGGCCGGTCGCCGGCCGCCTTGATCTTTCCCGCGACCTGCCCGGCGCTGAGGTCAGCGGCCACCGCCGGCAGGGGGGCCAGCCCGAGCAGAGCGGCGGTCAGCAGAGCCTCTATGGGCCGGACGGCGAAGGGCGCGGCCGTCCGCCGCCGGCGACCGGTCGTCTCCGCCAAGGATTGCTCTCCCACGTCAGCTCGCCTGCTTCGGGCGGAGCCTACGAGATCCGGAAGCGGTCAGGAAGCCCCCGACTCGCAAGGCCGAGGCGCTGGTGAGCGAACGCCGGGCGTGGTATGAACAGCCCCGGGGCAAGAGCAAACAACTCGCGTCTGGGGCGTTCGGGATGCCACAACCTCTTGCGCAGCGGCGCACATCGCTCGTCGTGCTTGGTCTTGCGGCACTGCTCGCGGTCCTGGGCTGGGGCATGTATCTGAGCGTCAAGACGGGGTACGACGCGCAGCAGGCACGCTTCAACCAGGAACGGACCGAGCTCACCGAGCGGATTGCGGATCTCGAGAGCACGCTCGCGACCGAGCGCAGCGCGACCTCCGAGCGGATCGGCAGCCTGGAGGGCAGCCTTGCCCGCGAGCGCAGCGCGGCCGGCGACCTCGCGGCGCTGGAAGCTCGGATCGAGCACGCCAAGGCCGACCTGAACCAGCGGCTGGCGGCGCTCGGTGAGCGCGAGCGCGACCGCGCGGCCGCCGAGGCGGCGCTCGCCGCGGTCCGCGATCAGCTGGCCGCGCTGGCCGGCGAGCGGGATGGCGCCAAGAGCCGCCTCAATCAGCGGCTGCAAGTGCTGGGCGAGCGCGAGCTCGACCTGGCCACGGTCGACCGGGCGCTCGGTCACGCGCGCGCCGAGCACGACCGGTTGCAGGCCGAGATCGCGTCTTTGGACCAGGAGCTCGCGACCGGGAAAACGGCGCTCGGCGCCATGGCGGTCAAGGCGGCCGCGTTGCAGCGCGAGCAGTCGAAATCGGCGGGGGAGCTCGAGCGCTCGCAAAGCGCGCTGGCCAAGTCTCAGACGCAGCTCGCCGGAGTCGAGGCGAAGCTGGACAAGGCGCTTCTCGCGCAGGGCGTCGCCGAGCTCACGGCGAGCCAGACCGCGCTCCGGCAGGAGGTCGCAAGCCTCGATGCCGACCTCGCGCGCAAGCGACCGCTGTTCCATCAAAGCGTGAACGTGAATCAGAAGCTTCTGGGACTCGACGAACAGTTGCGCTCGCTCTCGGTCCAGCGCGACAAGCTGACCGCGGAGCTGCAGGCGCTGGTCGCCGAGCTCGGCCAAGTCCAGCCGGGCCACGCGGCCGACGCCAACGGGGCAGCAGCGGACAGCATCGCCAAGCTGACCGGAAACTGAGCGCGGCGCCCCCGCGCCGGCGCTTTTTCCGGACGCGCAATGTGGCAGCCGGACGACGGCTGTGATAGCCTGGCGGGCGAACCAAGATGCCTTGGCCGGAACCGGGGCGACCAACGCGGAGGCTTGGCCATGATCAGCATGATGTCGTTGCCGCGCGCCACGCAGTTCACGATCGGGGCGCTGGTGCTGGCGTTGGGAGGCTGGGGCGGTCTGATCTACTCGAGCTCGGCGCACAACAATGCCGCCGAGCAGTGGGCCAGGCAACGCAGCGATCTTCAGAGCCAGGTGGCCGAACTGACCAAGAGCGGCGGCCAGCTGCAGGCGCGGGTCACCGACCTCGAGGGCTCGCTCGATGCGGAGCGGGCCAAGGCCGGCGATCTCAACAGCCTGACCAGGCAGATCGACGCCGCCACCGGCAAGCTCAACGCGCGCATGGCGACGCTCGGCGAACGCGAGCGCCAGATCGGCGATGCCGGCAGTACGCTCGCCGGTCTCAAGAACCAGCTGGGCGAGGTCCAGGCGCGGATCGAGCACGCGACCGGCAGCCTGAACCAGCGGATGGCGCTGCTCGGCGAGCGCGAGCGTGACCTCGCCGCCCGCCTGGGTGAGAAGGACCGCCTCGAGGCACAGATCGCAGCCGCCGAGGACCGGCTGACGCAGCTTGGCGGCCGGCTCAACCAGCGCATGGCGGTGCTCGGCGAACGCGAGCGCGACCTCGCCGATCTGCGCGCGCAGAGGCAGACGGTGGCGGATCAGCTGGCGGCCACCGAGGCCCGCCTCGGGCGGGTCACGGTCGCCCTGAACGAGCGCATGGCGGTGCTCGGTGAGCGTGAGCGCGACCTCGCAGCCAAGCGCGGCGACCTCGCCAGGGACGTCGCGACGCTTGCGGCCACCGAGGACAAGATCGGCCAGGCGGTTGGCCGGCTGAACCAGCGCATGACCGTGCTGGGCGAGCGCGATCGCGACCTCGCGGACGTCAACATGAGCCTCGCGGCGCTGAAGGACCGGTTCGCGGAGCAGGAGACCAGCTATGCCTCGGCGACCAGCCGTCTCAATCATCGCCTGGAACTGCTCGGCCAGACCGAGCGCGAGACGGCCGACGGCCAGCGGGCGCTCGAGAATTTGACCGGCGAGGCCGCCAAGACCAAGGACCGGCTGGCGGCGATCGAATCGGACCTGATCGACAAGCAGACCGCGCTGGCCCAGGTGCAGGTCGAGCTCGCCGGCGCCGAACGCGCGCAGTCGCAGCGGGCAGCCGAGCTCGGGCGCACGGAACAGCGGCTGAGCGCGACCCGGACGCAGCTGAGCCAGGTCGAGAGCCAGCTCGACCATGCCGTGCTGGCGACCGATGTCGCGAAGCTGACCGCCCGCCAGGCCGAGCTCACCCGGCAGGTCGCGGCGCTGGATGCCGACATCGAGCGCAAGGGGCCGCTTGCGGAGAGCGCGGTCGCCATGACCCAGCGGGTCTCCCAGCTGCAGGACCAGATCGTCAACCTGACCCGCGATCGGGAGCAGGCGGAAACCAAGCTGCAGCAGGCGCAATCCGATCTGCGGGTGACCCAAGCCGATCGCAAGCTCGCCGCCGATGAGCAGACGAAGCTGGCCGGAAAGGTCAGCGAGCTGCGCGGCGAGAAGGCTGGTCTCGAGGCCAAGTTGTACGAGCTCGGCGCCGACGTCCGGCACCAGGACTCGGAGTACGCCACGCTGGAGGTGCTCAAGAAGGAGCAGGATTTCCTGCGCGGTCTGGTCGGCAACATGCTGGACGACGGCAAGACGGCACGGCAGCAGATCGATGACCTGCGGACCGAGAGCACGGCGCTTCTGGCACAGCGGCTCGAGCTGCAGAAGGAGATTGCGGGCAAGCAGGCGCAGGTCGACGTGCTCGACAAGGCGATCGCGGCCAAGGACCAGGAACTCGATTCCGGGCATGGCGTGCGGAACGCGCGTTCGTTCTGAGCCCGGGCCCGGCGGCGTCGCGAAAGGCTAGCCGCGGCCCGGCTTGCGACGCCAGGTCGCACTCGCAGGCAAACGGATCAAATTCGAGCCGTCTGATTCCGCTTGTCCGAGCGCGCTACCTGCCGTTACATTTCGCCCGTCGAGAGAAAATCGGCGCGCTGGACGATCGGGACCATAGACCCTCGATCGAACCGGGCCGGACAAGGGAGGCGTGGCGTTACGCAATCCGTCCCTGGGTTGTGGGCGCACAACCAGATGGGAGAGCTTTGTCATGCAAAGAGGGTGGCTCCTGACCGGCGCAGCAGCGATCGGCCTGCTGACGCTGTCGTTGTCTGCACAGGCCAACGACGAACTGATGGTCATGCAGAACAATTCGGCAAACTGGGTAATGCCGCTGGGCAACTACAGCGGCACGCGCTACAGCGATCTCGCCCAGATCAACAAGAGCAACGTCAGGGATCTGCAGGTTGCCTGGACGTTCTCGACCGGCGTGCTACGCGGGCACGAGGGCGGACCGCTGGTGATCGGCGACGTGATGTACATCGTGACGCCGTTCCCGAACACCGTCTACGCGCTCGACCTGAACGATCCGGGCAAGGTGATCTGGAAGTACGAGCCCAAGCAGGACCCGGACACGATCCCGGTGATGTGCTGCGACACGGTCAATCGCGGCGCCGCCTACGCCGACGGCAAGATCTTCCTGCATCAGGCCGACACCAAGCTGGTGGCGCTCGACGCCAAGACCGGCGAGGTCGCCTGGACCGCGGTCAACGGCGACCCCAAGAAGGGCGAGACCGGGACCAGCGCGCCGATGGTGATCAAGGACAAGGTCCTGGTCGGCATCTCGGGCGGCGAGTTCGGCGTCCAGGGCAGCATCACCGCCTACGACATCAAGACCGGCAAGCGGGCCTGGCGCGGCTATTCGACCGGCCCCGACGATCTGACCCTGATGGATCCGCAGAAGACCACGATGCTCGGCCAGCCGGTCGGCAAGGATTCCGGCACCGCCACCTGGCAGGGCGACCAATGGAAGATCGGCGGCGGCACCACCTGGGGCTGGATGTCCTACTATCCGGACCTCAACCTCGTCTATTACGGCAGCGGCAATCCCTCGACCTGGAACC
>DATAOG010000407.1:0-4712 GCA_036265855.1 Geminicoccaceae bacterium
GGGCGGGCGAGCAGGGTCGCGAGTCCGGCGCGCTGGATCGGCAGATCGGAGCGCAGCGCGACCGCATCAAAGCCCTGCGCCCGCAGGCCCATCTCGCAGACGATGATCTCGACTCCGAGGCCAATGCAGGCCTGCAGCAGCTCCTCGAAGCCGGCCACGCCCCGCGCCCGGTTGCGGGCGTCGAGCGCGAAGCCGTCGGCGAGGTCGGGGTCGATGAGATCCGGCCCCAGCGGTAGCGCGGCCCAGCCGGGTCGCCCGTCCGGATCGGGCGCGACGAACGCCCGGGTTGCCCCCAGTGTCGCGAACAGGGTCACCGGCCGCGCCAGCGCGGCAGCGGCGCTCGCCATCGCGAGGCCATAATGGACCCGCTCGAAGCTGCCGCTCAGCAGAATCAGGCTCAGCCGTTCGGGGTCAGCCAAGGCCGGCTCCATCGCCTGGCCCGCCGCCGCAGACCGGGCAGTCGAGGCGTCGCGCGAACCGGACCTTGCGCAGCTCGGTGCTGAGCGCGTCGTAAAGCACGAGGGTTCCCGAAAGGCTGTCGCCGACGCCCAGAATCTCCTTGACCACCTCGACCGCCTGCAGGCAGCCGAGCACGCCCGCGGCCGGTCCGAGCACCCCGCCCTCGGCGCAGGTCGGGATAAGTCCCGGCGGCGGCTCCTTCGGGAACAGACAGCAATAGCAGGGATGGGGCGGGCCAAGATGCGCCTTGTAGGTCGTGAGCTGGCCCTCGAGGCCTTGCACGGCGGCGCTGACCAGGGGCTTGCGAAGGCGCAGACAAGCGGCGTGCACGGCCGCGCGGGTCGCGAAGTTGTCGCTGCCGTCGGCCACCAGGTCGTAGGGTTCGATCACCTCGTCGGCGTTGCCCGCGACGAGGCGCAGCTGGTGCCCTCTGAACCTGGTCTCCGGGTTGAGCGCGCGGACCGCCTCGGCCGCGCTCTCGGTCTTGGCGCTACCGATCCGGACCGTCGGATGGGCGATCTGGCGCTGCAGATTGGCGAGTTCGACCCGGTCCGAATCGACGAGGCCAAGCGTGCCGACGCCGGCCGCCGCGAGATACAGCAGGGCGGGAGAGCCAAGGCCGCCGGCGCCGATCAGCAGGACCTTGGCGTCCAGAAGCCGCGCCTGGCCGATGCCGCCGATCTCCGGCAGCACGATGTGGCGGGCGTAGCGCAGCATCTGCTGGTCCGTGAAGTTCGTGGCCATGCTTCCTCAGCTCTCGTCGGGGCCTGCCCCCCGCGGAGCGCCCGTCGTTAATCCTTGCTTAAGCTTACCACGATATCGCGCTCGAACGATGCCCCGACCGCTGCCCAGGGCACCGCCCGGGGACGCAACTGGACCAAGCATGAGGGATCCGGATCTCGCGATCGCGCTGCGCTACGATCCCGACGGAGACGATGCGCCACGCGTCGTCGCCAAGGGCCGGGGCGCGATCGCGGCGCAGATCGTCGCGCTCGCCCGGGAACATCGAGTCGCGATCCGACGGGATCGAGACCTGGCGGCGCTGCTCGGGGCACTCAAGATCGACTGCCCGATCCCGGTCGCCGCGTTCACGGCGGTCGCTGAGATCCTGGCCCACCTGTACCGTGCCAATCGCCAGCTGCAAGGCGGCCGCGGATGAGCGACGGCAAAGCCACGGATCCCGAGGCGTCACTGGCAGCGCAGGAGGCGTGTGTGGCAGCCGCGCAGGATCTGCTCGGGCGTGTCCGCCGCGCCCTGGCCGGCGGCGAGCACTCGGATCTCGATCGGCTGGCGCCACTGCTCCAGGCCCTCGCGGACCAGCTCGGGCGCCTGCCGCAGACGGAGCGGCGGCTCCGGACAGGCCTGCTGGCGCTGCTCGAAGAGACCGGCAACCTGGCCGAGATGCTACGCAAGGAGCAGGCGAGCCTGGCCGTTCAGTTGCGCGCGGTCGGCGCCTACCGGCACGCCGGCACTGCCTACCGGCGCACGAGCAGGCTCTAGGGCCGGCGTGGGTGCGATCGATTACCTCCGCTTTCTCACCGCCCTTGGCTTCGTCCTCGGGCTGATCGGGGTCCTGGCCTGGATCACAGCCCGCTACCGCCTGGGCAGCGTGCCCGCGAAGGGCACCCGGCGACTTGCGGTCGTCGAGGCGCTGCCGATCGACCCGCGGCGCAAGCTCGTGCTGATCCGCTGTGACGATCGGGAATACCTCGTGCTGCTGGGGCAGGATGGCAACCGGTTGATAGCACGTGGCGGCACCAGGCACGCCCAGCGGCAAGGCGCGCCAGGCGGAGCCCCATGAGGAAGCGCCGATCCCGGCGCGGGTGGGCCTGGCTGATCGGCGCCGCAGTCTGGCTGTCGGCCGAGCCCGCGAGTGCGCAGAGCCTGAGCATCGACCTCGGCCAGGGCGGCACGGTGACCGGGCAGCTGGTACGCCTCGTCCTCCTGATCACGGTTCTGAGCCTGGCGCCCTCGATCCTGATCATGGTGACCTCGTTCACCCGGATCGTGGTCGTGCTCGCCTTCCTGCGCTCGGCCATCGGCCTGCAGCAGACGCCGCCGAACGCCGTGCTGATCTCACTTGCTCTGTTCCTCACCGCCTTCGTCATGGCGCCGAGTCTGCAGCAGGTCTATCGCGACAGCCTGGCGCCCTTGCTTAACGAAGAGATCGAGCCGCCGGAGGCTTTCGCGCGCGCGGCGGCGCCGCTGCGCGGCTTCATGCTCGGTCAGGTGCGGCCCAAGGACCTCGAGCTGTTCCTCGACATCAGCCGCACGCCGGCGCCCGAGCGCCCCGAAGCCACCCCGCTGCGCGATCTGATTCCGGCCTTCATGATCAGCGAGCTCAGGCGCGCCTTCGAGATCGGGTTCCTGATCTTCGTGCCGTTCCTGGTCATCGACATGGTGGTCGCCTCGGTGCTCATGTCAATGGGCATGATGATGCTGCCGCCGGTCCTGATCTCGCTGCCTTTCAAGCTGATCTTCTTCGTGCTGGTCGATGGCTGGTACTTGGTCGTAGGCAGCCTGGTAGAGAGCTTTTCCACCTGAGCCGCCCTCGTGACCGGATCGCCCGAGTGGTGTCAGCGGGCGGATCGGATCGTCTGCAGATAGGCCCGCACCCGACCGAGCTCCTCGTCCGCGGCGGCGAGCGCGGGTGCGAGCCCGGGCGCCCGCGCGGATGGCAGCGTCGCCATCAGGAAGGCGGGCTCGCTCGCTTGGCCATGCATTGCCTCACCGAAGCGCCGCCGCAGCCCCTCGAGCGCCTGGACCTCTCCTTGCTGGGCATAGGCGACCGCGAGCCTGACCACCAGCTCCTGCTCGGCCTCGGCGAGCGACCCCCGCGGGCGGGCATCCGCCGGCAACAACGGCTCGAGGGCGCCGATCAGACGCGGCCAGTCGTGCTGATCCCACAAGATCTCGACGCGAAGCCGCCGCTCCGCCGGATCGGCACCCCCCGCGAGCAGGGCAAGCGCCGAATTCTGCCGGTCCGATACCGCCAGCGCCCGTGCGCGCAGCAGACGCCGTTGCCGGCTCAGCGTTTCTGCCAGATTGCCCCCAGTTTCGGTGCGGTCGAGCGCGGCCAGCGCCGCCGGAGGGTTCGGGGCGCGTAGCCAGAGCTCCGCAAGCCAGGCGCCAGTTTCGGCTTTGGCCGGCATGTCCATATGCTCGAGCGACGGCTCGAGCAGGCTAGCGGCCGGCTCGATCAGGTCGAGGCCGGCAAGCTGGGCTGCGAGACGCCGGCGCAGCCGCTCGCCGAGTGGGCCATCGGGCGCGAGCTCCGGGAAATCTCGATACAGCGCAAAGGCTCTGATCGGCCCGATGACGATGCCGTCCGTCGGCAGCAGGCTCGCGACGAAGCTGTCCCGCATCGCTCGGGCGATCTGGGCGGCATCCGGCGTTCCGGGGAAGCGGCTTAGCACCTCCCGCCAGACGTACAGCGCGGAAGATGGCTCGTGGTTCTGGAGATAAGCCCGGGCGAGGGCATCGAGCATCGCGGGCTCTTCCGGATGTGGCCGCCAGAGCGGGCGGGCCGCCACCAGTCTGGCCAAAGCCTGGGCGGGGCTCAGCCGGCCGGCCTGGAACGCCATCTGCACGCGGGCGAAGCCGGCCGCGATCCTGGTCTGCCGGTCTTCGCTCCGCTCGAGCCGGCGCCAGATCTCATCGGCTTCGTCGAGCGCGCCCCGGCGCGCCTTCGCCAAGCCCGCGACGAACGCGACCCGATCCCGCTCGACCGGTCCCAGCTCGAGCGCCTGCAGCCGGCCGAGCCGTCGCGCGGCTTCGTCTTGATTGCCGGCCTCGATTGCGATCCGCGCCACCAGCAAACCGAGCCTGAGCTGGAGCGACATCGGGTACACGTCCAGAGTCGCGCCCGATCGTACCAGCTCCCGGGCGGCGCGCGGCCAGTTGGCCCGGGTGCCGGCCAGGACCGCCCGCCAGAGCGCCGCCTCCGGATCGGCATCGAGAGCCGCCGCCTCGAGACCGGTTGCCGCTTCATCGGGCCGGTCCATGAGCAGCTGGGCGGCGCCTGTTATCGTCCGGCGCGCCAGTTCCAGGCCGTGCTCCGGCGGTATCCCCTCCGGCTCGGCGACTTCGACGACTGCCAGGGCCTCGGCCCCGAGCGCCTGCGCGAGGAAAAATCGGGCGAGGTCGAGCCGGGCTGCGAGCCGATCGGGGGCGGACGCGTTCACGACGCGTTGCTGCCAGTACGTCCGTCGCTCCAGGATGGAGCTCGGGCTGGCCGGTGCGAATCGCGCAAG
>DATAOG010000408.1:0-1781 GCA_036265855.1 Geminicoccaceae bacterium
GCAGGGGATGTAGGTGAAGTTCTGGCCGCCATGCTCCAGGAAGCTCTCGCGCGCGCCGATCGCGAGCTCTTCCAGCGTCTCGAGGCAGTCGGCGGCGAAGCCCGGCGCCACGATCGCGAGGTTCCTGACCCCCTGCCCGGCGAGGCTTTGCACGGTCTCGTCCGTATAGGGCTTCAGCCACTCCTCGCGGCCGAAGCGCGACTGGAAGGTCAGGCGCAGCTCCTCGTTCGGCCAGCCGAGCCGGGCGCGCAGCAGGCGCGCGGTCTTGGCGCACTGGCCATGGTAGGGGTCGCCCAGCTCCGCGTAGCGCCTGGGCAGGCCGTGGAACGAGGCGAGCACGACCTCGGGCCGCCACTCGAGCCCGGCCAGATGCGCCTCGATCGAGCGCGCGAGCGCCTCGATGTAGCCCGGATCGTCGCAATAAGGCGGCGCGGTCCGGATCGCCGGCTGCCAGCGCTCGGCCATCAGCGCCCGGAACGCCTCATCGTAGGCGGTCGCGGTGCTGGCGGCCGCGTATTGCGGGTAGAGCGCGAACAGCAGGAGCCGGGTACAGCCGGCCTGGGTCAGCCTTCGGATCGCCGCCCCGGTCGCGGGATTGCCGTAGCGCATCGCCCAGTCGACGACCAGCGCCCGCCCGGGCAGCGCCTCGGCAAGCGCGCGGGCGAGCTTTTCGGACTGGCTGCGGGTGATCGTCCTGAGCGGCGATTCGTTCAGCTCGCGGTTCCAGATCGAGGCGTAGGCGCGCCCGCTCCGCTGCGGCCGCGTGCTGAGGATAACGAGGTTGAGCAGCGGCTGCCAGAGGAGCGGATTGACGTCGATCACCCGCTTATCGCTCAGGAACTGCCTGAGATAGCGGCGCATCGACCGGTAGTCGGTCGCATCGGGCGTACCGAGGTTGAGCAGCAGCACGCCGATCTTCTGCGGCTCGATCGCCGACGGCGGTCCGGCCGGCAGCACCCCTCCCGTTGGCGTCACATTGTCCACGATCAGAACCTTGCTCGCCCTTCGCCGCTATCCCGAACCGTACTTAGGCGCGGTCGCCTGCTTTGGACAGTCAGGACGACTTCGGGCCGAGGGCTTGGTGCGAACGCTTCCTTTCAATCGTAACCCTTTCCGTGTCGATCCGACATCCGGCCGTAACGCAGACGGCAGAGCGTCCTCGGATCCTTGACGAGAGAAATTGCCATGAGCATCCCCCTTCGACCGCCTCGCCTCGTGCCTGCCGCGATCGGGGGCCACGCGATCGTGGTCGGCGCCGGCATGGCCGGCCTCGCGGCCGCGGCCGCGCTCGCGGACAGCTTCGAGCGCGTGACCGTGCTCGAGCGGGACGCTCTGCGCCCCGATCCCGCGCCGCGGCCGGCCGTGCCGCAGTGCCGACAGCTGCACGGCCTGCTCGCGGGCGGCCTGCGCGCGTTCGGCGCGCTGTTCCCGGGCTTCGATCGGGATCTGGTCCGGGCCGGTGCCGTGCGGCTGCGCTTCGGCATCGACGACCTGCTCGAGATCCCGGGCTGCGGGCCCTTCCCGCGCCACGAGCTCGGCTGCGAGGGCTACGCGCTGACCCGACCGCTCCTCGAGCTCACTGCGCGCCGGCGCCTGCTCCGGCTGCCGAACGTGCTGCTGCGCGACCGCTGCCGCGTGCTCGAGATCGTTCCGGCCGACGACGGCCGCGTCGCCGGCGTCCGCTGCCGGGCAGCCGAAGGCCTCGAGGAGGTGGTGCCGGCCGATCTCGTGGTCGATGCCTCGGCGCGCGGCGATCTGAGCCCTGGCCTGCTCCGGGCGAT
>DATAOG010000409.1:0-5635 GCA_036265855.1 Geminicoccaceae bacterium
GGCTCGGCCAACGCATGCTGGCGACCGACGCCGGCGAGCACGCGCTGCTGGACTGCCGGCTGATCGAGCTCGGCGCCCCACCGTTCGCGGGAGCCGCCGAGCATGACTGAGGGTTTCTCGCGCGAGCGGCTGCAGCCGGCCCTGCTCGATCGCCTGGTCGACAACATCTCCGGCATCGGCGCCGAGATCGCCCGCCGGCGGGAGCTGTTGCAGCCGTTGTTGGACGAGCGCCAGAAGCAGGCGCTCGGCCGGCTCGACGATCCGGAACGCGGCGGTCTGCGCGCGCCCACGGCCGACGAGCTCGAGCCGTTCGCGACTCTCGAGGGGGATGCGCGCGACCTGCTCGACCGTATGCTCGAACTCGAGCGCCTGCGCGTGTTCGAGGCACGGCAGCAGCTGATGATCTCGCGCGAGCGGCTGAAGGAGCTCGTGCTGCGCGATCTCGAATCGCTGTTCAACACCGAATGCTTCGTCTTCACGCCGCTGCGCCTCGGCGTCGAGGCCATCGAAGATCCGCCTTCGCTCGACGATTTTCCCCTCGCGCGGCGCAGCGTCATCAACTACGGCCTGCCCTCGCTCGCGGGCAAAGTCGGCTCGGACATGGACCTCGAGGCGCTCGGCCGTGAGGTCGCCGAAATCATTCGCACCTTCGAGCCGCGGTTGCGCGATCCGATCAGGGTCAGGGCCGTCTACGACCCCGAGAGGGCCGCGCCGAACACGCTGAGCTTCGAGATCGAGGCCGACCTCTGGGCTCAGCCGATGCCGCTGCGGCTGCTGCTGCGCGCGCTCGTCGACCTCGAGGGCGGCCGGGCGAGCGTGGTCGAGAGAGCGGCCTGATGGACCGTCGCTTCCTCCATTACTACGAGGCCGAGCTGCAGCATCTGCGCGACCTTGGCGGCGAGTTCGCCAGGGCGCATCCGCAGGTCGCGGGCAAGCTCGGGCTCGATACCGTGCCCTGTCCCGATCCCTACGTCGAGCGATTGCTTGAAGGCTTCGCCTTCCTGGCCGCGCGGGTCCAGCTCAAGCTTGACGCCGAGTATCAGACGTTTGCCGAGCACCTGCTCGACCTCGTCTATCCCGATTACCTGGCGCCGACGCCGGCGATCGCGCTGGTTCAATTCACGCCGGATCTGCGGGCCGGATCGCTCGAGGACGGCTATTCCATCGAGCGCGGCAGCCGGCTCAACAGCCGCCTCCTGCCGCAGCTTCAGACCCGGTGTACCTTCACGACCGCGCACGAGGTCCGCCTGTGGCCGCTCCGGATCGCCGACGCGAGCTACCTGGCCGGTGCCGCGCTCGCCGCCAGCGGCCTGCCGCGCCGGCGCGAGGTCGAGGCAGCGATCCGGATCCGGCTTGAGACCCAGGGCGAAATGCCGTTCCAGGCGCTCTCGCTCGATCGCCTGACGCTGCATCTGCGGGTCACCGGCCCGCGCGCGTTCCGGCTTTACGAGGCGATTTTCGGCCACGGCCAGGGCCTCGTGCTCCAGCCTGGGGGCACGCCGCCCGCCTGGCGCCACGAACTCGGCCGCGAGGCCATCGGCCCGGTCGGCTTCGAAGAGGAGGACGCGCTGCTGCCCTGCCCGCCGGAAGCTTTCGACGGCTACCGGCTGGTCAAGGAATACTTCGCCTTCCCGGCGCGCTTCCTGTTCTTCGAGCTTTCCGGCCTCAGACCCGCAGTCCGTCGCCACGACGGGCGCGCGCTCGAGTTCTTCATCCTGCTCGACAAGCGCGAGCCGTCGCTCGAAGAGAGCATGAGCGCGGACGATCTGGCGCTGTTCGTGACGCCCGCGGTCAACCTGTTCGAGAAGACATGCGAGCCGATCCTGCTCAACCGCCGCCAGCGGGACTTCCACGTGATTCCGGACCGGGTGCGCCCGCTCGACTACGAGGTGCACAGCCTCCTCGAGGTAACGGCCGAGGGCGGCAACGGCGGGGCGCGCGGGGTCGCTCGGCTCTACCGGCTCGACGCGCGCGACGACGACGCGGATCTCTTCTACACCGTGGAACGGCGGCCGCGCCTGTTCTCCGCACGCGATCTCGCGCGCGGCGCGGCGCGCTCGAGCTACCTCGGCGGCGAGGTCTTTCTCTGCCTGACGGGTGGCCGCACCGGGGCCGGTGAGCCCAAGCGGCTGTTCGTCAAGGCCGCCTGCAGCAACCGCGATCTGCCGCTGTTCCTTCTGCGGACTCCCGGCGAGAGCCAGTTCACGGCCGAGACCGGCGCGCCGATCGCGGCGATCGCGCTGCTGGGCGAGCCCAGCTCGCCGCAGCCCTCGCTCGCCCAAGGCGAGCCTGCTCGAGCACGGGCCGGGCAAAGCCACGGCGAGATCGCATGGCGGCTCGTCAACCATCTCACGCTCAACTACCTGTCGCTGGTCGACGGAGGCGAGGGCCAAGCCGCCGACACCCTGCGCGAGATGCTGAAGCTGTACGCCGACTTCGCCGAGCCGGCGGTGGCCAGGCAGGTCGACGGCCTCGCCCGGGTGGCGAGCGAGCCGGTGATCGATCGCCTGCCGATCCCGGGGCCGATGGTCTTCGGCCGCGGACTTGAGATCCAGGTCAATCTCGACGAGCGGCGCTTCGAGGGCGGCGGCGCCTTTCTCTTGGGCGCGGTGCTCGAGCAGTTTTTCCGGCGATACGTGTCGATCAATGCCTTCACCCGCACGGTGGTGAAGAGCGTCGAACGCGGTGAGATCATGCGATGGCCGGCGCGGACCGGACGGCGGCACCTGCTTTAGAGCAGGCGCTCGCCGACCAGACGAGAAGCTTCGACTTCTTCCAGGCTTTGCGCCTGATCGAGCGCGCTCATCCCGAGCGGCCGCGGCTCGGCAAGGCGCGCCGGAGCGCGGACGACCCGATCCGGCTTGCCCAGCGGCCACAGCTCGCGTTTCCGCCGACCGATCTTGCCGCTTACCAGCCAAGCCAGAGCCGGCCGGCGCGACTCGAGGTGCTGCTGATGGGCCTGTTCGGCCCGCAGGGACCCTTGCCACTGCATCTGACCGCGTACGCCCTGGACCGTCGCGACCGGGCGAGCGACCGGTCGTTCATCGATTTCTGCGACGTGTTCCACCATCGCCTGCTGTGCACCTTCTATCGAGCCTGGGCGGACGCCCGCCCGCACGTGCAGCGCGACCGGCCCGACGACGATCGCTTCCTGCTCTATCTTGGCACGCTTGCCGGCCTCGGAACGCCGGCCGCGCGGCAGCGCGATGCCCTGCCCGATACCGTCAAGCTCGCCCATGTCGGCCTGCTGGCCTGCCAGAGCCGACACCCCGAGCGGCTGGTCCGGCTGCTGCGCAACTATTTCCGTCTGCCGGTTCGGATCGAGGAGTTCGTCGGCGGCTGGCTCGACCTGCCGCGCGGCTTGCAGTGCCGGCTTGGCCGGGCACGCGCCCGGCTCGGGATCGAGGCGGTGGTCGGCGCCCGCTCGTTCCAGGCACAGCACCGCTTTCGCGTCCGGCTGGGCCCGCTCGAGCTCGCCACCTACGAGCGCTTCCTGCCCGGCGGCGTCTGGCTCGGTCGGCTGGTGGCCGCGGTCCGTAACGCGGTCGGTGACGAGCTCGAATGGGACGTGCGCCTCGGTCTCAGGGGATCGGAGGTGCCAAGCACGCGGCTCGACGGCGCGCGGCGCCTCGGATGGACCAGCTGGCTCGGTGTCCGCGCGCCGGCGCGTGACGCCGAGGATCTGGTGCTCCTGCCCGCCCGGGCCGCTCACAGCGTCTTCTAGGAAAGCGCGTAGCATGATGGGGATCAGCCGCGACAAGGTTTTCACCAGGCTCGACCCGGTGCCCTACGGCGCGCTGCAGAGCGCTTACCAGTTCGCACGCACGCGGGGCGATGCTTACGTCGAGCTGCACCACTGGCTCAATCAGATCCTGATGCTGCCCGACTCCGACCTGCATCGGACGATTCGAGCCTTTGGCATCGACCATGCGCGGCTTGCCGCCGACTTCGCGAGAGCGCTCGAGCGGATCCGCGGCGGCGGGTCGGCGATGCTCGACTTCGCCCGGCACATCGATCTCGCGATCGAGCGCGGCTGGATTGTCGCTAGCCTTCTGTTCGGTTCGGCCCGGATCCGCAGCGGCCACCTGCTGATCGGTATCCTCGAGGACGAGGATCTGGCCCGGGCGCTGTTCGCGCTCTCCGAACAGTTCCGGCGCCTCTCCTCGGAAACCTTGAAGCGCGACTTCGCCGCGGTCGTCGCGGGCTCGCCCGAGGGCCGAGGAGCGCCTCCGGTCGAGGCGGCCGAGGGCCCGCCCGCGGACGAGGCAACCGGCCTCGCCCCGGCGCCGATGGGTCGGGCGGAAGCTCTGCGTCGCTTCACGATCGACCTCACCGAACAGGCCCAGGCCGGCAAGATCGACCCGGTGATCGGGCGCGACGCCGAGATCCGCCAGGTGATCGACATCCTGCTGCGGCGGCGCCAGAACAACCCGATGCTGGTCGGCGAGGCGGGCGTCGGCAAGACCGCGGTGGTCGAGGGCTTCGCGTTGCGCATCGCCGCCGGCGACGTCCCGCCAGCGCTCCAGGACATAGCGCTCAAGACCCTGGATGTCGGCCTGCTCGAGGCCGGCGCTTCGATGAAGGGCGAGTTCGAGCAGCGGCTTCGGCAGGTGATCGAGGAAGTCCAGAGCTCGCAGACGCCGATCATCCTGTTCATCGACGAGGCCCACACGCTGGTCGGAGCGGGCGGCGCGTCGGGTACCGGCGATGCCGCCAATCTTCTGAAGCCGGCGCTCGCCCGCGGCACGCTGCGCACGATCGGCGCCACCACCTGGAGCGAGTACAAGCAGCACATCGAGAAGGACGCGGCGCTGACCCGCCGCTTCCAGATCGTCAAGATCGAGGAGCCGGATGATGCCGACGCGATCGAGATGATGCGCGGCGTCGCCGCCTCGCTCGAGCAGCACCACAACGTCGAAGTGCTCGACGAGGCGCTCCGGGCATCGGTCGATCTGGCGCGCCGCTACATTCCGGCGCGCCAGCTGCCGGACAAGTCGGTGAGCGTGCTCGATACCGCCTGCGCCCGGGTCGCGGTCAGTCAGAGCGCGGCGCCGGCGGCGCTGGCGGCCTGCCGGCGGCAGATCGCGGCGCTCGAGACCGAACTGGCGCTGATCGAGCGCGAGCGCCGGCTCGGCCTCGATGTCGACCCGAGAAAGCCGCAGGCCGAGGAGCGCCTCGCGGCGGCGCGCGCCGAATCCGAGACGCTCGAGCGGCGCTGGCAGACAGAAAGCAAGCTGGTCGGGCGCATTCTCGGCCTGCGCGGCGAATTGCGCGGTGCCGACGCGACGGACGCCGCGGAGGGCGCGGTCAAGCTCGCCGAGCTGCGCGACCTGCAGACCGAGCTCGCGAGCCTGCAGGGCGACAGCCCGCTGGTCTTCCCGCGGGTCGACGAGGAGGCGGTCGCCGAGGTGATCGCGAACTGGACCGGCGTCCCGGTCGGCCGCATGGTCAAGGACGAGATCCAGGCGGTGCTCGAGCTCGTCGACACGCTGAAGGACCGGGTCATCGGCCAGGATCACGCCCTGGAGATGATCGCCAAGCGCATCCAGACCTCGCGCGCCGGGCTCGAGGACCCGAACAAGCCGATTGCCGTCTTCCTGCTCTGCGGTCCGTCCGGCGTCGGCAAGACCGAGAC
>DATAOG010000410.1:0-4905 GCA_036265855.1 Geminicoccaceae bacterium
CGCGCGCTCCTACGGGCCGGAAGGCACCGGCAGTTACTCGTTCGGCTTCGCCATCGCCGGGTTCATCGCCACGATCACGAATCCAGCGCTCAACGAGTACGGCGTCCTCGAGTACGCGCGCGCCAAGGCCTCGGCCCGGACCGCGCTGTTCCAGACCATTCTGGGAATCCAGGCGCTGCTGGTCCTGCTTTCCATCCTGGCACTCGCCGGCGCCATCGCGTTCATTCATCCGTCGGCCGAAGCCGCCGGCCTGATCGTCTTCCTCTCGATCTACCTGTCCGCACTGGCTCTGGCGCGGACCCTGTTCATTCCGGCGTACGCCGATGAAACCATGACCTGGCCGTCGATCCTCGAGCTGCTGTGCCGCCTCGCGGCGACAGCGACCGCGCTGGTCCTGATGGCCAGCAGGTCAGTCTCGCTGCTGATCGCGCTGATCGGCTTTCCGATCTTCGGCCTCGCCGCGGCCTTGGGCGCGGCTGGCTCCGGCGTATGTCGCGCCGGCACGCTTCGCCCGGACATCAACCGTAACGCCCTGTCGGCGACGACCAAACGGATCTGGCCCTTCGCAGCCATCGAGGTGATCGGCCAGCTTTACCTGCGGGTTGAGGTCATTCTGCTCGGCCTGCTGGCCGGCGACCTCGCGACCGGGATCTATGGGACCGGCCTGAAATTCGTTGAGGTCGGCGTCAGCCCGCTCATTCTTCTCGCGTTTGCGGTGTTTCCGAGCCTCAGCCGCCTGTCCGTTGGCGATCACGACCAGCTCGAGCGCGCGGCAGCGATGTTCCTGCGCATCGCGCTCGCTCTCGGAGGGTCCTGCGCGCTGCTGCTCTGCTTCCTTGTGCCGCCGCTTCTGGTGCCCGTGCTCGGTGATCGCTTCGCCGAGGCGGCTGTGATCTTGCCATGGATGAGCAGCTTGGCCATGCTGGTGGCGATCGAGCACGCGATGAATCGCCTCCTCCTTGTCTGCGATCTGCAGGTGCGTCGCGTCAATCTGCTCGCTTTCGCGACCCTGATCCGGCTCGCGGTCGCTCTGACATTGATCCCCCTTTTTCAGCTGACCGGCGCAGTGGCCGCGGCGATCGTGGGCTTCGGCAGCCTCGGTCTGCTTTTTGCGTTCGCCCTGCGCGGCCATCTGCCGGTCGGCGAGTATGCCCGGATCATCGCCGGCTTCGTGACCGTGCTCGGCGCTGCGGTCGGCATCGGCTCGGTCGCGGTCATGATCTCGCCCTGGCTCGCGCCGCTCGCGGCTCTTGCGAGCTTCGGCCTCGGCATCTTTGTCTGCGGTCTGTTGCCGCGCTGGCCGATCGCAGCCCCACTTGTTCCGGCGCAGCCTCTCGACTGACCGGTCGCTGGAGCGCATCGGAAGCGGCCGATCAGCGCGGGGGCCCCGGAGCCGTTGAGATCGTGCTGGCCGGCGAGCCAGCTAACGCCGCCCGCCTGAGGCGCACGAGGCGTCGTCGGTCGCGGTTGCGTTCGGGCCCTGAGGCGTTCGGGCCTGGCGCCGATGCCTAGCTGATCTGCGCCCGCACCTGGTGACGCCAGCGGTCTATGGTCTCGGCGATCAGGTTGGAGTCGCCCTGCTCGGTCTGCCAGGCCGCCGCGAACGGCGGCGTGGTGCTGGCCGGGCGCTCT
Organism: Geminicoccaceae bacterium; assembly: GCA_036265855.1. Lineage (GTDB taxonomy): Bacteria > Pseudomonadota > Alphaproteobacteria > Geminicoccales > Geminicoccaceae > DATAOG01. The sequence goes on from DATAOG010000410.1 coordinate 1,633, forward strand.
CCGGGGGCGAGGTCCATGAACCGGATGTGCAACGGTACCGGCACGCCATCCCCGAGCACCAGCGCCTCCTGGGTATTGAGCGCGGGCAGCGCGTCGGCCAGCCAGCGCGAGCTGTCGGGCACCGCGTGGCGAACGAACTCGAGGTCGTGCTCGTTGCCGAGCCGGAGCGCGAAAATCGTGTTGCACTGGGAAAGGCTGCTGACCGAGAGCTCGGCCGGACGCTGGGTCACGAGGCACAGGCTGAGCCCGTACTTGCGTCCCTCCTTCGCGATCCGCGAGATCGCGCGCCGGGTCGGGGCGAAGCCCGCCTGGTCGTCGCGCGGGACGTAGCGGTGCGCCTCCTCGCAGACCAGGAGCAGGGGCGGCGCCCGCTCGCGATCGCTCCACAGCGCGAACTCGAAGATCAGCCGGCAAAGCACCGAGACCACGACGTCGACGATCTCTGATGGCACGCCCGAGATGTCGATGATCGTGATCGGCTTGCCCTCGACTGGGATGCGCAGGATCCGCGACAGAATCTGTCGCATGTTGTCGCGCACGCTGAAGCTCGAGAACATGAAGTCGTAGCGCTTGTCGCTGCTCACGCTCTCGACCCGGTTGATCAGGTGCTGGTAGTAGACCGCGCTGTCGGCCTTGTTGAAGGCGCCCATCTCGTCCTTGAGCACCTGGACCAGCTCCGAGAGCCGATAGGGCACCGGCGTGTCGACGGTGATGTGCTCCTGGCTTTCGGTCTCGCCCGAGAAGCTGCGGCGGGCGCGCAGGATCGCCCGTCGGAGGATCGCGGTTTCGGCATAAGCGCCCTCTGGCGATTCCTGGTTGACCAGGATCGCCGCGACCTCCTCGAAGTTCAAAAGCCAGTAGGGCAGCTTGAGATTGCTCGGGTTGAGCAGCTCGGCCCGGCGCTTGAAGGCGGTCGCATACTCGTTGTGCGGGTCGAGCATGATCACGTGGCCGTAAGGGTGCGCGTCGAGGATCGCGCGCAGGATCACGGTGACCGCGCAGGATTTGCCGGCGCCCGTGGTGCCGAGTACCGCAAAATGCTTGCCGAGCAGATTGTCGGTGATCGCGAACGCCGGCAGGTCGGCGGCGTTGCGCAATGTGCCGAGCCGGACGGTCGAGACCTCGGGCTTGGCGTAGATCGCGCAGAGTTCCTCGCGCGTGCTCGCGTGGATCGGGCTGTCGAGGGGCGGGTAGCTCGACACGCCCCGCTGGAAGCGCCAGCGGTTCGAGCTGCTGTTCAGAATCTCGCCGATCAGGCGGATCTCGACCAACCGCCGGTCGTTCTCGCCGCCGCGCCGGCCGTCGTTCTTGAGCGTGGTGATGATGCCGAAGCTACGGCCGGTCGCGCCGTGGAGCCGGACGACGTGGCCGATCTCGGCGCTGCCTGCGGCCTCGGGCTCGAGCAGGCCCCAGACGACCGCGCCGGCGACCGACATCACCCGTCCGAGCCGGATCTCGCCCGCACCGCTCGCCGGCCGGTGCTTGGGATCCGCTCGGCCCGCCGGCGCGGCAGCCCTGTCCGCCAGCCCGTCGGCGTTCCGCTGGGGCTTCGATGCGGGTGCGAGACCGTGTGCCTCGTCCAAGAACGGCTCCCGAAGCCTTCGTTGGGCGGCCCGGTGCCGCCGCAGCAGAACGGAGTCTCGCTCAGACGGCGTTGCGGATGCGTTAATCTGCCTCCAACCGCCCCGCCCGGACCTGGAACGGCGCTGGAGGGCTGTCGATCCAGGGCTGATTTCTTCTGCACAGGAAGCGGGGAATGCTTGACTGCTGCGCGTGCGCGAACCGGCGCCCGGCCGTGATCAAGGGCTGCCCAGGTGCCGAGCGCCTCCAGGCGCCTGTGGTGACGGGGCCGACCTCCAACCCGTCCTCACCGAGACAAGCCTCACTTTTCTGAACGCGATCGTGCGCAACCGTCGCCCACGACGAAGCCCAGACGGCTCAGACGAACAGCTTCTTGTCGCTGAGGTCCGGATAGAGGCTGGCGACGAACTCCCCATAGCCGTTGAACAGCTTGGTCGGGATGCGTTCGCCGGTGCCGATCCGCTCCTCGGTCGCCTGGCTCCAGCGGGGATGCGGCACGTCGGGATTGACGTTCGCCCAGAAGCCGTATTCGCCGTTGCCGATCGCCTGCCAGAAGTTGACCGGCTGCTGGTCGGTGAACGTGATCCTCTGGATCGACTTGATGTGCTTGAAGCCGTATTTCCAGGGCACGGCGAGCCGGATCGGCGCGCCGTTCGAGTTGGGCAAAGGCTTGCCGTAGGCGCCGGTGACCAGAAACGCGAGCTCGTTGGTCGCCTCGGCGATCGTCAGCCCCTCGGTGTACGGCCAGGGGTACCAGAACTGGCGCTGGCCGGACGCGACATCCGGCAGGAGGAACGTGTGCAGCTCGACGAACTTGGCCGAGCCGAGCGGGCGGGCGAGCTCGACCAGCTTGGCCATCGGGAAACCGTCCCAGGGCACGATCATCGACCAGGCCTCGACGCAGCGATGGCGCACCACCCGCTCCTCGAGCGGCATGCGCGCCAGAAGGTCGTCGATCGCGAGCGTCATCTCCTTCTCGACCATGCCGTCGATCGTGAGCGTCCAGGGCCGGATCTTCAGGGCCTGCGCCGCATCCGAGATCCGCTTGCTCGAGCCGAACTCGAAGAAATTGTTGTAGGTGCTGGTGAGCTCGGCAGGCGTGATCGGGCCATCCACCTGATAGCGGTCGTTGCGCGGCACCGGGTAGAGCTTCGCCGAGGGGTCCTCGTCCGCCGCCTCGGCCCGCGGTGCGATCAGAGCCGGCGCCAGCGTGAGCAGGCTGCCGGCGGCCAGGCCCTTGATGAAGCGGCGTCGCTCGGCAAAGACCGCCTCCGGCGTGGCGGCCGCTTCCGGCAGTTCCCAACCGCGTCGAATCCGGATCAGCATCGCTCTCGCCCTCACGTGCGCAACCTCTCGCCGCATCAAATAGCACGCGACCCCGGTCCTGTCCCGGCGGCGGCCGATTCGGGGCCCGGGATCGCCGCCGAATCACCGGATCGTGAGGCGGCGCCAAGCCTGCGCGGGTGCGGGCCTGGTCCGCGTGCAAGGAAATTGCCCGCCCCGGCGGAATCGCCGAGACTGCCGCTCGCGTCGTCCCGAAGGTCGGACGAGCGCACCGAACTGCCGTCGGAGGACGAATTTGAGGATTCCGTGGTCGCGCCAGGAGAGGGCCGGTTCTGAGCCGGATCGCGCGTCGAGGTTTCGGCACCAGCTGCTGGCGCGATGGCGGTGGCTGCGACGGCGCGTGCCCGG